>NZ_JAMXSE010000007.1:0-209738 GCF_024124685.1 Pseudoalteromonas sp. OANN1 | reverse complement strand
CAGAAGTGAAACAAAACAGCGTCGATGATAGTGTGGATTACCCATGTGAAAGTAGAACATCGCCAGGGCCAAATAAGAGAAACCCGTTGCAGCAATGCGACGGGTTTTTTGCTGTTTGGGGTATAGAGATTTGAGAAATAGAAAACCTCGCAAGCAATTAAAACCTCGCGAGGTAAACTCGCTCCTACCACAGTATCTGCAAGTGCAGCATGGTCGGAGGTTGTTTATCCGCCGATGGTTTGCAATGAAGTTCTGAAAAAATATTCTAAACCTAAGTAAATGCGCTACACCACAGTATAAACATGTATCGTGATAGGCGGTTTACCCACAAGTATTCATCCTAAACATTTCATAAAGTCACTTTACTCAGTACATTGAAAACTGTAAATATCGGCGATCCTACTACCTTTTGTGTGAGATCTTCGTTATGATTTTGCTTTTGTTTCACAACTAATTACGAAATGTCAGAACTCTATCATTGGTTTGATCTCTTGGGTGTTATGGTTTTTGCGATCTCGGGAACCTTAATTGCGCATAGTAAACACATGGATGGCTTTGGTGTGATTGTCCTTGCGACTGTAACTGGTATCGGGGGGGGAACATTACGAGACTTGATTTTAGATCAACCTGTTTTTTGGCTTCATGATACTAGCTATATTTACGCTATTTTATTTGCTGTCGCTGTGAGCATATGGTGGCTAAATCGGCATCAAAATATTCCAAGAACTGTACTGCAGGTTGCTGATGCCATTGGACTTGCTTTTTTCGCTGTAATGGGAGTACAAAAGGCTTTAAGTATCGGAATGCCTGATACTACAGCTGTGATCATGGGCGTATTGACCGGGTGTTTTGGTGGGGTTATCAGAGACGTATTAGCTCGAGAGATCCCCCTACTTCTAAAAGGAGAGTTATACGCGATCACCTGCATTTTTGGCGGGATAGTCTATACTCAAGCAATTAAATTGGGCATGGCAACAGAATACGTAATGGTATTGTCCATGGCGGCAACTTTGTTATTAAGATTAGCGGCTATGCGATACCACTTGGTGTTACACGTATTTAACTATAAATTTTAAGTAAGCAGGAGACATGGATGTCTTTAGCAAGAGTCTTCACTCGAGCACAAGTTGGTATTACCGCTCCCGAGGTAATTGTTGAGGTGCACCTTAGCAACGGTTTACCTGCCTTTAGTATTGTTGGGTTACCCGAAACCTCAGTTAAAGAAGCCAAAGAGCGCGTTCGTAGTGCCCTTGTTAATGCTGGCTTTTTATTTCCAGAACAGCGTATCACAGTAAACTTAGCACCAGCAGATCTACCCAAAGACGGTGGCCGCTTTGACTTTGCAATCGCACTCGGTGTTCTCGTCGCATCAGGACAGTTAGATAGCCATGCTATTGCTGATAAAGAGTTTTATGGTGAGCTTGCGTTAAATGGTGAGCTGAGGACGGTCACTGCGATTTTGCCATCTGTTATTGCAGCAGCGAAGGAGGGGAGAACTGCTTACTTACCAATTGGTAACGATGCAGTTGCGAGCCTCGCCGCTGATGCCAATCGTGTTGCTATAAGCTGCTTGCGTACAGCATGGTTAGGCTTAAGCGGCCAGCAATCACTTAGGTTTAATCAACTCTACCCAGATAATTTAAATATTGAAGCTTCAGGTGGGAGCTTGCTGGATATGGCTGAGGTGAAAGGGCAAGAGGGGGCGAAGCGAGTGCTAGAAATAGCCGCGGCAGGTGGGCATAACGTTTTATTTCTTGGTCCTCCTGGCACTGGAAAATCGATGCTTGCTCAGCGTCTACCCACTATAATGCCACTAATGACGGATAATCAGGCATTAGAAACAGCTTCTATCTATTCCATACTGGGAAAAACAATCAATCAATCAAACTGGAAAACAAGGCCTTTTAGAGCTCCACATCATACTTGCTCTGCGGTAGCCTTGGTTGGAGGCTCGTCGAACCCTAAGCCTGGGGAGATATCATTGTCAAATAATGGCGTTCTATTTTTGGACGAGTTGCCAGAATTTGATAGGAAGGTACTGGACTCATTACGTGAGCCGATGGAAACGGGCATGGTAACGATTTCGCGTGCAGCTCGACAAGTTGATTACCCTGCAAACTTTCAACTGATTGCAGCATTAAATCCCAGTCCTACAGGTTGTTACACTGACAAGCGAGCGTCTCCGGATCAAGTATTGCGCTATTTGGCTAAGATTTCAGGTCCATTTTTAGACCGAATAGATCTACAGGTAGAATTACCTCGTCTAAAAACAGAAGAGCTACAATCCCAGAGTGATGGAGAGTCTAGCGAGACAATAAGGGCTAGGGTGGAGCAGGCCTATAAAACAGCTTTAGCACGTCAGGGAAAATGTAACGATCAACTGAGTGTAAAAGAGCTAAATAATATCTGCTATCTTGCTGATACTGAGCGTTTATTTCTAGCAAAGGCAGCAGAAAAACTAAAGCTATCACCACGTTCATATCATCGAATAATCAAGGTCGCGCGTACCATAGCAGATCTGAGCTCGACACCTAATATTGGCTTATCACATTTAAAGGAGGCGCTTAGTTATCGTGCGCTGGAGAGGTTGTTAGGTCAGTTAACACAGTTCTAGCTAACGGCATTTCAATAGATAGGGAGTGTATAATTGGTAAAGGTTAAGCTGATAACATATAACCCTTGCCGCGAACCGTCACAATGCGTTTTTGCTCTTTTTCATCGCCGAGTTTTTTGCGTAGTCGGCCAACTAAGACATCAACCGTTCTGTCACTTGGGCTCCAATCAGGTTGCCCAATATCTTCTGAAATACGCTCTCTGGATGTTGCCCTTCCTGCATTGGAAATAAGACAAATTAATACTTTATGCTCTGCTTCGGTAAGTCGAGACTCAATACCATGTTGATTGATTAAGGTACGGTTATCAGGGTGTAGTTTAAAGTCAGCATATTCGATAAACTCTTCCGATTCATCGTCTTTATTACCAACTAAACGTTTGTATAAGGCACGCATACGCAGTTCAAGCTCAAGCGTATCAACAGGCTTACAAACGTAGTCATCAGCACCTTGCGCAAGACCTGCGATTCTGTCGGCTTGAGAGTCTCGACTGGAGAGCATGATGACACCAAGGTCTGATAAGGTATTAATCTCTTTCGCAAGTTGCAGGCCATCGGTGGCGGGTAAAACAACATCAACAATAGCAAGTGCAAATGGGTTTTGGGTTTGAGATTGAATAAGCTCAAGCGCAGTAGCCCCTGTATTGTCTACAGTGATACTGAACTCGGTATTTTCAAAGTGACTACACAGTCGCTTTGCTAAGAGTTCATCATCTTCAACTAATAAAACCTTTATGCTCATGTTTTCACTGTTAATTGTTGTTTAATTGTCGTTAATATAACACTGAGAGATCGCTGCTTGGAAGTACATGAAACGAATTCTTACAACTCTGTATCTGGCACGTTAACCTGACAACCTCGTTCGATCAAGGGGAAACCGAGCTTTATTATTAAATTATATACAATGATGTGTTTGATTGCTGCTTCCATAAACAAAAAGGCGACACAGAGTGCCGCCTAGTGTTGATTACTTACCGTATAGATGTTCCCACCATTGTGGCTCTTGCTTTAAATGTTTATCGAAATAAGCCAGCATGGTGTTCCACCAATGGAAGCGCTTGTCACGAGCAAAAATTTGATGATCTGCGCCTTTGTATTCGACCAACTCAACATCTTGGCCAAGGATCTTCAATGCGGTATACATATTGTGACTTTCACCTGGCGGCACATTGGTATCCGCGTCGCCGTGAATTAACAATAATGGTGTTGTTACTTTGTCTGCATTAAATACCGGGCTATGTTGTGAGTAAAGCGTTGGATTGTTCCAGGGGAAACTTCCTTTTGAGGCCTCGCCAGAATACAAATAACCCCACCAGCCTTGGCCCCAGTATGAAGTAATATTAGAAATACCAGCATGTGAGATAGAAGCTGAGAACAAATCAGTTTTTGTTGTTAGCAGCATGGTCATGAAGCCGCCGTAAGAAGCACCTAAATTACCTAAACGCTTGTCATCAACGAAAGGGTAGGCTTTCACAAACTCTTTGGTACCCATGATGATATCGTTAGCGGTGTGTTCACCCCAAGCATTGACGTGTTCTGCTGAGAACTTCTGACCGAAACCTGTCGCACCTGTTGGTTGCAAGACATAAACAACATAGCCATTTGCTGCCCATAAGTTAAATGGATAACGCCCTGTAAAGCCACGAGTCACTGGAGAAGTGCCGCCGTAATAATAAACGAGTGCTGGGTATTTTTTAGCTATGTCTAAATCGTGTGGTAGATACACGCGGCCTTTAATCTCCACGCCTTCAGTATTAGTAAAATTAAACTCTTCTAGGTTGGCAATTTCCGCATTCTGGTATGCGATATTTGCTGAGTCCCAAAGCGTGTCAGCTCGCTTATCTGACGTTGACATGGTTTTTAACTGTTGCGGAGTTGATGCTGTAGTTCCCGTGAACAAGATCTCTGGGTTACGTTCACTAGACACAGAATAGTTCGCGACAACATCCAGCCCGGTGTTTAAGCGTTTGAAAGTAGACTTACTTTCGTCGAAGAAGAAAAGCTGTTGACGATCTTGGTCAGTCGCTTTTAGTACCACATCGCCATTATTGAGTACGGTGAAGCTGCCTATGGCTGGGTCAAAGTTTTTACTCAGTGCTTTTACATTGTTGCCTTTGCGATCTATCCAATAAAGTTGGCCGTCATAGTTATTCGCGAGCATACCTTCAGGTAAGTTGCGCCCCGCACCTTCTGCAAAATCAGGACCTGCAGTTACATAAATACCATTTTTAGTGTATTGCGCGCCGCTAAATGTACGATACTGACCAATAACACTTTGCTGATTGTTTGATAGATCGATTTCTATTAGCTCTGTCAACATGTGAGGAGGTTGCGCGTAGTCTTGCTTATTACGTGTTGCTAAAACCGTGTTTGCTTGTGCGTCAAAGTCGGCCAAGCTGTGGCTTTGTGCGCCAACTGTCACAGGATTAAGTAGCCCACTTTTGATATCAAGTAAGAAGATTTGCGACTGGGTGCGGGCATATGACCATCTATCTTCTAATCCTTGATAATGTTTAGTCAGTTTGCCTTCTTCTTTGCCGTTGTTGGTCCACGCAAAAATAAGCGTGTCATTATCAAAAAACTCGATACTATTCGCGCCATTGAGCTTAGTAGCAACTTGAGTGCGTTTAAAGGTTTTTAGATCAAGGATGTAAGCTTTATTATCTTTTAAATAAGTGAGTTTGCTGCTGTCATCACGCCATGCAAAGCTAGTTGCACTCATGCCATCGAAACTGTAAAGCATGTCACCATCTTCATTGTATAAAGCAGTTTCGGTGATTGCTGCGTTGCCTTTTTCATCATCGTAGTGGCGGACGGTAGAGATATAATATTCGCCGTTAGGTGCAAGTGAGATAGCACTCACCGTTGGAGCATCAAACAACTGCTTTGCAGACAGCGCTTTGGTTTGTTTTTCTGTTAGCGTGATAACGTCATGTGCTGCTTCGCCTTCAAAGCTAAGATCAACTTTATTCCAGTCATTTACCTGCTCAGCGATAACGAGGATTTGATGATCGCCCTTGACGACATCAAGCTGAACCTCTTTAACACCGGAGACCGGCTCTCCATTTAGAAATATTTTGGCTTTCTCAATGCCCTCAAGCTTGAGTTTACCTGAGACAAAGCGTTCAGTAGTGAAATTAAACTTCAGAGCTTGTAGTCCAGGTATCGTTAATTGAGATACTTTATTCAGTGCTTGCCATTTGCTTTCATTATTGAATAGCGTTACCTGTTTGGCGTCTTGTTGTAATGATGGTAGCAGGTTTTCAATAATTGCATCACGATGAGCTGTATCCGCTGGCTTTATTGTTGATTCGCCAGCGATGGGACCCAAAAATTGTATTTTTGATTCGTCTAATGGGCTTGCTGAAAGTTGTGCTGAGACTGCCGTAAATAGTAGAGTGACGGCTGTACGTAATTTCATTTATTTGCGCCTATTGTAGGTAATTATATGATAAAACTATATCATAGTATTTTGAACCGGTTGTATTGCTGCGATAGACGTCCTAAATTTAATAGTCTGTGTTGATGAGCAACATAACGTATGCAGTTAAGCAAATACTTAGCGTTGAATAAAGAGGAGAATTTACTTGGTTTTATTATTAACCTACATGTTTTTGGCAATAGCTATCTCTTTTATCTGTTCGGTGATGGAAGCGGTGCTACTTAGTATTACGCCAAGCCATATAGGGATCTTAAAGCAAGACAATGATGCATTAGCATCGCGAGTTCAACGCCTTAAAGACAACATTGATCAGCCTTTATCTGCCATTCTAACGTTAAATACCGTTGCGCATACCGCCGGTGCAGCAGGGGTTGGTGCACAAGCTGCTGTGGTATTTTCAGATGCAGCTGTTGGTATTGCGTCTGCAGTGATGACGCTACTGGTTTTGGTACTGTCAGAAATCATTCCAAAGACTTTAGGAGCGACTTATTGGCGCGGATTAACACCTATCGTTTCCAGTGTGTTGGTATGGTTAGTTCGAATATTGAAGCCTTTTGTGTGGATGTCTGATCAGTTAACAAAAGTGATAGGCCGTAAAGAAGATGAGGCTCACTATATTCGTCAAGAAATCGAAGCGATGGCGGAGATTGGCTCTGAAGCAGGCGCATTACATCAAGACGAAACTGAAACCATTCGCAGCTTGTTGCGCTTTCGCCACGCCAAACTCGAAAGCATTATGACACCAAGAACGGTACTGTTTAAGGTGCATAAAGATATGACTGTGCACGAGTATTTGTCTGAGCATGGTTCGGTTGCTTTTTCTCGGGTGTTGGTATTTGATAAAAATACAGACGACATTATTGGCTTTGTGCATAAGAATGACATTATGCTTGCTTATCATAGGCTTGGAGAAGACTATAAAATTGGTAAGCTATCTCGCCCTCTTTATACCGTACCGGAAACGCTAGCTGCGCCAGAGCTATTCAAAGCGTTACTGGCAAAGCGTCTACACATTGCGCTTGTCATTGATGAATATGGCGATGTACAAGGCATAGTGACATTAGAAGATTTGCTTGAATCATTAATGGGAATGGATATTGTTGATGAGCGAGAGCAAACCACCAATATGCAAGCTGCTGCCAAGCAAAAGTGGCGAGAGCGAGTAGATAATCATGATAATTTGATTGAAGACAGCGACGAAGCTGCAGAAGCGTCTGAAACGCAAAGCGATAGAGAGGAAACGCCCTCTCCAGAGGTTAAGGGTTCGAATTAATCATGCGCTGCCAAGAGTGTATCCACCCAACTAGGTCTGTTAGTGGTTTAGGTTTGCTGATTAAAAAACCCTGCATTAATAGGCTATGCTTGTAGCGGTCAAGGTATTGTAGCTCTTCAATCCGCTCTATACCTTCAGCTACTATGTCTAATTGTTGATTTTGTGCGATGTCGATTAAGCTGTCGATAAGTACCTGTGAAAAGCGATCGGATTCCACATGGGTTATCAAAGAGCGGTCGATTTTGATCTCAGTAAACGGCAAAGACTTTAACTGCTGGATATTGGTAAATCCAGTACCAAAGTCATCTAACGAAATATCAAACCCCCGGATCCGTAAACGGTTCATTGTTTCCAATTGAATAGACTGATTCATCGGTTGGTTTTCAGTAATTTCTAAAATGATATCACTAGGCTTTAAACGGTTTATTTCTAGAATAAGTGCCAGTTTATCTGGGCAGCTCAGATCATTTAATTGCACTGGTGATAGATTAAAAGCCAGTTTAATTGGGTAATTTAGCTCAGATTTGATTGCTTTAAACTCGTCCGTTGCCTTTTCAAAAAGCTGGAAAGTAATGATGTTGATTAGATCGGTATCTTCGGCCACGCCAATGAAATGATCCGGTAAAATAACCTGCTCGGTATTTTTAGGCACAATACGGGCAAGCACTTCGACACTTTTAATCTTTTTGTCACCACGGTGAACCTTTGGCTGATAGTAAGGGGTAATTTCGTTGTGACTAATGGCGTGCAAAAGATCGCTTTCGGTTACCTTTTCAATACGGCTACGTTTAACAGTGGTATACGTCTCCATTTTTTTGAGCATACGCTCGACATCAACCAATTGTACGGGCTTGGAAATATTGCCGATAAGATGTGCATTGGATTGTCTGGCAAGGTTGGTTGCTAGATCAATAATCTTTTCGTCCATTTCGGAAATAATAATAATACCGCCGGAGAACCTTAGCTCTCCTAGTTGGCGAATAAACTCCATGCCATCCATTTCGGGCATATTGAGATCTGTAAAAATGGCGTCAAATTGATGAGGAGTCTGCCGTATTTTTTCTACAGCATTCACCGCACTTGAGCAGGTTGTGACATGCTCAATGCCAAGCTCAGTCATAATAGCTTGCATTACGACGAGGATCGCGGGTGAATCATCTACTACCATTATCCGATGTTTTGCTAATGACATTAACAATTCCTTCGTATACCTTACCTCCTTAAAGTCTAGTACAAATAATTTAAAGTGCTCAAATCTCAATACGCTTTAAAAGGTGATTTTTACTCAATTTGAAGCGCAATAATGATACTTTGCCTGCATTTTTCTAATTCAGATTTCGGCACCTCTTTATGAAACGGACGCTTTTAGCGATAATGCCCCAAATGACCTTTGGATCTGAATATGAATAGAGTCGAGCTTTCGCTAGCGGACAAAGCGGTATCTATCTTTTTTAACCAACAACAAGTAGTACAGCTTTTTGTCGAGCAACAAGCGATTACCTTTGAAGAGCAACATAATGGCATTTTCGCGACTATTGATGGACAAGCACTGGCGGTAAATACAGAGCAGTTACCTCAGGGGTTACTTGGTATTGCAGTAAATGGATCTGAGCTTCGGTGGCTCGAAGTGAGCACCGAGACACCTAAAGAAAAACGCAGCTTATTTGGTTTGGCAGCATTGGGCTTAAAGTTATTTAAAAGTGCCAAGGTGGTCAAAGCTGCGTTGGCTGGCGCATCCGTGGCAGGGTACGCATGGCTATTTTCTTGGCAGTTTGCGCTTATGCTTGTGGCTTGCTTAGTCGTTCATGAATATGGCCACGTCCGTGCTATGCGCTATTTTGGGATTAAAACAAAAGGCATCTATTTGATCCCTTTTGTTGGTGGCCTGGCTGTAAGTGACGATAAGATCACGACCCGCTGGCAAGATGTAGTTATTTCTTTGATGGGACCGGCATTTGGTTTGATAACCTCAATCCTTGGAGTGGTGTTGTATTACGCGACAGAGATGGAAATCTTTGCTGGTGTTGCAGTATTAAGTGCGCTGTTGAACTTATTCAATTTACTACCCATTTTGCCGTTAGATGGTGGGCATGTTCTAAAAAGTATAAGCTTTTCAATGCGCTCTTGGGTGGGGTTATTAGCGTGTATGGCAGGAGTATTATTCGGCCTGTGGATAAGTTACACCTTTGGCTTAATCCTACTGGTGATATTCATATTGATTGGTAGTTTTGAAATCCTGATTGAGTGGCGTGGCCGTAATTACAGTCACTTATTACCCCTTGACCGGTATGGGCAAGTGGTCAGCGCCATTATGTATATAGTTGTTATTACGGGTCATGTTGCGGTAATGATGCATTTTGCTGATTCAGAGAATCCAATCCTAAGCTTGCCAATGAAAATTTTATCAAGTTAATCTGTGTAAGAAGGTGCATTACGCACCTTCTTACAGAGGCAGTAATAATAAAGTTGCGATAATTACACCCGTTACCAGCAATTGTATCAGGCAAAATCCCATAATATCTTTGGCTTTAAGACCTGCAATTGCAAGTACTGGGAGTGCCCAAAATGGCTGGATCAGGTTAGTCCAAGCATCACCCCATGCAACGGCCATCGCGACTCTAGCTATGTCTGCATTAAGTGCTTCTGCTGCGGGAATAATAATTGGTGCTTGTACCGCCCACTGACCGCCACCTGAAGGCACAAATATATTTACAAGACCTGCGCTTAAAAAGCTCCACAGCGGTAATGTCCATTGACTGCTAATAGAAACAAATCCTTGAGATATCTGTTGTGCTAGTCCTGTTTCGACCATCATAGCCATGATCCCAGCATAAAAAGGAAACTGGATCACGATACCGGCACCACCTTGAATTGCTTGTTGTAGACCATTGAGAATATTTGCAGGGGTTTTGTGTAGCAGCATGGCTAAGAACAAAAACAGGGCTATGACGATATTCAATGTCAATGTGCCTGCATTAAATATAAAGTAAAAGCCTAGATAGCTAAGACCGATTGCTCCTCCTAACATACCAAGCCATGAGGCATTTTCTAATTTTGCAGCCGGAGTATTGTGGGTACTGATATCATTACTTTGTTCAATGAGCTTTTCTTTATCAACAATAACTGCGTCATCATCTTTGGGAAGCATCAGTTTATTTATAAGTGGTAAAACGATAAAAATACTGAGTACGATGAGCAGGTTAAAAGGTGCAAAGATTGTCTCTGAAGTGGTAACAATACCGATGCTCTTTTCACTAAAGTGGCCCGGGGTTGCGATAGTCAGGGGGACTGAGCCTGATAGGCCTGCGTGCCAAACAACAAAACCAGAGTAAGCACTTGCCACTAACAGGCGATAATCAACTTTCACTTTTCGAGCGATGGCCTTTGCGCACAAAGCTCCGACTACTAAGCCAAACCCCCAATTTATCCAGCTGGCGCTCATCGCAACAAAGGTGGTGAGTATAATTGCTTGAGAAGGAGTTTTAGCTAGGCCTGCGATACGGTCTAGCGCTTTCGCTATTGGAGGGGTAACAGCAAGCATGTGACCACATAATAAAACTAACAACATTTGCATCGCAAAAGTAAGCAGCTTCCAAAAACCATTACCCCATGCCTCAAGCACCATGACAGGCGTTGCTGGAGTAAACAATGTAGCGAGTACCATCACCAAAAAAGTGAGTAAAAGCACAATCACAAATGGATCGGGTAGATACTTGTCGACTAATTTTGTTAGCGGGGTGGTAAACTTGCCAAGCATAAGACATCCTGTTTTCATTATTATTTTATGCAAATCAAAGTGATTGAATTACGCATCATAATATAGCTAAACTTTAAGCTAAAAGTTAGTGGTTTAGGCTAACTTATAGTGAACAGAAAACAATGAGTTTCATTGGTTTCTTTTAAAATCAAAGTGTTAGGGTTGGCATGAAATCTGATATATTAAAAAGAAAGACTTTAAGTAACTAAGAGAGGTAACTATGTCTGGACAAGGTTCTGGTGGTAATGTAATTGCAGCGATTTGTAACGTCTTTTTCCCTGGCCTTGGTCAGTTGGTTCAAGGTCGTATATTGGCGGCTTTAATCTTCGCAATAGTTGTTGTAGGTGGGTATGCACTGTGGTTTTTATTGGTTCCACCTGTGATCGCAGCTGTTTTCCATTTGTGGGCTATTATTGATGCTGCTAAGTATACGCCGCCTAGGTATTAACGGTTATACCAAAAAGTATAACCACCCAGTCAGGCTGACCATGCTCAGCACAGTAGACAGCACAACGGTAGCCGCAAGTGTTGCTTGTTGGCTGTCGAGCTGTCTAGCAACAAGATAGGCATTGACTCCTAAAGGAGAGGCACTCATTAAAGTCACCACCTGAACTTGCTGAGTTGCCAATCCTAAATAAGTAGCAAAGAGATAAACCAATCCCGGTAGTAGCGTCAGTTTTACTGCACTTAGCCATAGTGCACCGTGTAACTTTCCTCGCACGCCATACTGTACCAAGCTCGCACCTAGAATAAATAGCGCCCCTGGAATGGCAGGTTTTGCCAACCAACTAAAGCTTTCAAGTATTAAGCTTGGTAGCTTTAATCCAGCAACTTTTAATATCAAACCACTCGTAATACTTATCACTATTGGATTTAACAGCAGGGGTTTCGCAATATCCAACTTATTCTTGTGTCTTGCTGCCAGTAAAAAAGTCATAAAAAACAGCATCGCACTGTGGAATGTAATAATCATAAATACCATGGCAGCGGCTTGCTCACCGAGCGCCATTAGGATAATCGGTAATCCGACTAACACGGTATTAGAGTAGGTGCCACTTAATGCTAATGCTGCACTGTCTGCTTTTGAGCGATGTTGCGCTTTAAAGAGAAACAGGTATAAGCCAGCATAAGTCAGAGCGACTGGGAGATAAAAGGATAATAACAAGGAGCCTGTTGCGAGGTTTTTCAGATCTGCTTGTACCATACAGCTAAATAACAGCACAGGAATACATAAATTAAAGATAAAAGTACGCAAGCCATCAAGCTGATTGATGGCGATAAAGCCAATCTTTGCACTCAAAAAACCAGAAATAACGATAAAGATGAGAGGAAATAAGATCTCAACAGGCGACATGCGTTGACCAACAATCGAGTGGTTAAAAGGTAATTCTATCAATGAATGCTTAGCGGACGCCACTTAGGTATAATAAAAGAAGGTGATTTAGTTAAGAAGTAAAGATGGAATACCAGTTTATTCGTGACCCACTTTCTGGGTTTCGAGCTCGCTTAAATGACGAGCATGCGTTGATAGGTCGGTGGCTGAGCGAAGAGCTTGCACATGAGCGTATTGTCAGCCTGCTGACACAGCTTGAAAACCTGCCAAATCAAAAAGAAGAGCTTGTGTTGGCTGGAAAAGAGATCCGCGCCACGTTCACGCCGCAAGAAGCATTATTTGAAAGCCACGCTCTGTTTCATGAAAGTGATGACATAGCGCAGTACCAAGAAGACGCGCTGGCTTTAGATGAGTCGGGTATGATGGCGGTGTGTGGCTATGAAGATTTTTTACCCATGCTGATAGAGTGGGCTGAATTTACCAAAGCTAAATAAGTTCTGTGGGGCTTGTTGATCTTGCATGCTTGAGTTCAACAGCCCCTGAAGTATAGCGATAGCTTATTTGGGCGTACCATAGAGTTGCTCTGCTCTATTAAATAACACCCATGAAGTGAGTATATACTTATCATTAGAAACCGGAATATTGCCTCTATGTGTATGTGTAAAATACCCTGGCGCTATCACCATAGAGCCTTTTACAGGGGCAATTTTACGCTGCTGATAATAAAACTCGGTCTCGCCACCTTCCTCGACATCATTAAGGTAGAACATAAATAACAGCACTCGGTGTAAGGCTTCATTATGGTCATGTTGAGGGTAGACTTCGCTGTGCCAGTAAGGGTAGCCGCCTTTATTTATTTGATAGCGCTGAGCTTGGATAGCGCCCAAACGAAACAGCTGTTGAGCAAGGACCGGGAGTTGTGGCTTGCCGACTTCTTCAAAGTTATCCACAGTGAGATCGACAGGCTCACCAGTTTTGGGGTGATACACTTTAAGTCCAAATGCACCGATGATCATAAAGAAATGCTCTTCAAGGTATTCAAATAAGTGCTTTGCCGTAACCTGTTGAATGTGTTGTAACTGTTTGGCATAGTCAGGATAGGAATTTAAATAAAGGTCGTGACTGACTTTTTTACTCAAGTCGACACCACCAGACGTAGTCCCCTGTTTTAAATGTGGGCTTTGATCGAAGGTCTTTACGAATTCATCGCAAAAGTCTGAACTGAGTGCGTTATCGTAAACGCGAATAAAATCACTCATGTTTTTCCCTAGTTTTTATTGGAGTTATTATGCTGTCTGAAAAGCTTATGCCGCGTTTTTGCGACACTGATGTGCTTGGACATATCAACAATACCGTACTCCCTGTGTGGTTTGAAGCCGTGCGCACACCTATTTTCAAAATATTTACACCAGATTTAAATCCAAAAGAGTGGAAATTGATCGTTGCTAAAGTCGAAGTCACCTTTAAAGGGGAGCTATTTTATGGTCAGGAAGTCGAAATAAAAACGGCTGTTGAACATATCGGCAACAGCTCATTTGTGATTTTGCAGCAGGCTTGGCAGCATGGAGAGTGCTGTGCTGAAGGTAAAACCATTATGGTGCGATATGACTTTGCGGTTAAGCAATCTCAACCGCTGAGTCAGCAAGAGCGCGATGCGCTAGGCACCTTTATGGTTGCTGTGGTTTAAACTGATGACCAATTGCCGCTGAGATACAAGGCTTTACCGTATAGGTATAGCCGTATTCTGCGGCGTTATCCGGCATGATCTCTAAAATCTCATAATCGTTTAATTCAACAATATTACTGCCTTCGCTATGTTCACAACGTGAGTTTCCGTCAGACTCAAAGCGAAAGATAAAGTAAGCCAGTATTTGATTAAGCACATCGTTATAGTTTTTGCCTTGCTCGTGCAAATCCGGGTTGGGATCGTTATTAATAGATACTGTTAACGACTCCGGCTCATCTGCCGTGGGCTGTGCTTCATCTTGTTGTGGAGTATCGCCACTCATGTCGGCCACTTGTGGTTGAGTTTCCGATGCTCCTTCGTTTTCTTCTGCGGAGTCTGCAGAGCGCGATTCTTTCGCGTTGGCTTGGAAAGAAATTCCGTCCTTATCTACTTTGAAATCAGAAGAAAACTCAGTAAATGCGGTTGAAGCACCTGATTTAGCGATGCCAAGCACCAAGAACGCCAATAAAACAAAACACATGATCAACCTAATGATCGCTGTTGTTGCCGGATAACGATAGTGATTCTGATGCCAAAAAGGCTTTATACGTAATGGTTTAAGTAGGAAAAGTACAACGACATAGCAGGTCATAAAGAGTTGCGCGAGAATTAATAAGAAGGTACTGGTAATAAAAAACCAAGTAGGTAACGACAGCAACACACTCAAATTATGTGTGTAAGGGAAATTATCTGTGCTGACTCCAGTTAAATCATTGATACGACCATCAGCTTGCACTAACACAAAGTTGGCGATAAAGGCATAAAATAACAGTATTAGTGCTTTGCCAGGCACACTTTCCCAAAAGGTCATGATCCTTGGCCAGAATTCATAACATAGCGCCGTTACTGTGGTTATTAAGATCAAAAAAGCGGTGAAGTTATTATCTTCAGTTTCACTCAAGCTGAACATGAAAATGATAAAACTGACCAAATAATAGCGTTGAGCCAGCGTTAGGCTTTGCCAAAATTGGCCGATGGAAAAGCGCAGTCTTGCTAGGTATGCGGTTAAGTTTTTTGGCGCGAGAAGTTGATGCATAATAAGTGAATTTGTAATTATTATGCACCAATAATAGAGACTTTTAGAAATTAAGACAATAAGGGCTTAAGGTACTTACCTGTATGCGAAGCCTCAAAGTCAGCCACCGTTTCAGGTGTACCTGAGACGAGGATTTGACCACCTCCTGCTCCTCCCTCTGGACCTAAGTCCACAATCCAGTCCGCGGTTTTGATGACATCTAGATTATGCTCGATAACCAACACCGTATTACCATGATCGCGTAGACGATGTAATACCGCGAGTAGCTGCTGAATATCATGGAAGTGCAGACCTGTGGTTGGCTCATCGAGAATGTAGAGTGTTTTACCGGTATCTCGTTTTGATAGTTCACGAGCGAGCTTAACCCGCTGGGCTTCACCACCGGACAAGGTTGTGGCGGCTTGCCCTAAGCGAATGTAGGAAAGGCCCACATCCATTAAAGTTTGTAGTTTGCGATTGATTGCGGGAATTTTATCAAAAAATTCTCGAGCGTCCTCAACGGTCATTTCCAACACTTCGTGGATATTTTTACCTTTATACAGCACTTCCAGTGTTTCACGGTTATAGCGCTTACCAGTACAGACATCACAAGGAACATAGACATCCGGCAGGAAGTGCATTTCTACCTTGATAACTCCATCGCCTTGACAGGCCTCACAGCGACCGCCTTTAACATTAAAACTAAAGCGGCCAACCTTATAACCGCGTGAACGCGACTCTTGCGTCCCCGCAAATAGTTCACGGATAGCAGTAAAGATCCCGGTATAAGTTGCAGGGTTTGAACGTGGTGTGCGACCGATAGGACTCTGATCAATATCGATAACTTTATCGAAGTGATCTAGCCCATGAACTGATTCATATGGTGCAGCTTCTTGCGTTGTTGCACCATTTAATTCCTGATGGGCAAGCTTGAATAGGGTGTCATTAATGAGGGTAGATTTACCCGAACCAGATACCCCAGTTACGCAGGTCATGAGCCCAACAGGCACTTTTAAGTCGACACTTTTTAGGTTGTTGCCCGTTGCGCCTTTAAGCTCAAGCCATTTGTCATCACATTGATGGCGTTGCGCTGGAACTTCAATACATTTCTCGCCACTGAGATATTGACCCGTTAATGAGTCTTTACTTTGCATTATCTCATCGCGAGTTCCCTCAGCGACGACATAGCCGCCGTGTACACCGGCGCCTGGACCGATATCGATGATGTGATCGGCTGCGCGAATAGCATCTTCGTCGTGCTCTACCACAATCACGGTGTTGCCAAGATCTCTTAGGTGCGTGAGTGTTTTAAGTAAACGATCGTTATCGCGCTGATGTAGACCAATTGAAGGCTCATCTAGTACGTACATTACCCCCACGAGACCAGCGCCAATTTGGCTTGCAAGACGGATCCGCTGAGCTTCACCGCCAGATAAAGTATCAGCACTACGCTCCAAAGAGAGGTAATTTAGGCCTACATTGATCAAGAAAGATAAACGGTCGCGGATCTCTTTGAGTATTTTGTCCGCAATTTGTGCTTTTTGGCCTGTGAGTGCTAAGTCGATAAAAAATTGACTGGCTTCGCCGATACTCATCGTTGTTACAGTTGGCAGGTTGGTCGAGCCGATAAACACATGGCGAGCTTCTTCGCGCAGGCGTGAGCCATGGCAACTTGGACACGCTTGGCTGGTTTGATATTTGGCGAGCTCTTCTCTTACTGAACTGGACTCCGTTTCCCGATAACGGCGATTCATATTGTTTAACACGCCTTCAAACTCGTGATTGCGGGTGATAAGATCGCCTCTGTCATTACGATACTTAAACGCGATTTTAGTTTTGCCTGAGCCTTCTAATACTACTTTTTGAAATTTACTCGGCAGATCCTGAAATGGCGTTTCTAAGTCAAATCCATATTGCTCGGCAACTGAGCTTAGCATCTGAAAATAGTAAAAACTGCGTTTATCCCACCCTTTGATTGCACCGCCAGATAAGCTTAGTTCTGGGTTTTGCACTACACGTTTGGGATCAAAATACTGCTTTACCCCCAAGCCATCACAGCTTTGGCAGGCACCTGCTGGGTTATTGAAAGAAAACAATCTTGGTTCAAGTTCGCTCATGGCATAGCCACAAGTTGGACAGGCAAAATTGGCCGAGAAGATCAGTTCGTCTGCTTCACTATCATCCATATAGGCGATTTGCGCAATGCCATCAGCCAAATCAAGCGCGGTTTCAAAAGATTCGGCTAACCGTTGCTCAAGCCCTGCTTTGACTTTGAAACGGTCCACCACAACTTCTATGGTATGTTTTTTCTGTAACTCTAGTGTCGGTGGATCTGAGAGATCGCATACCTCGCCATCAATACGTGCACGAATAAAACCTTGGCTCGCAAGCTCTTCTAACAGTTTTACGTGCTCACCTTTACGGTTTTTCACCACCGGTGCAAGTAGCATGAGTTTGCTACCCTCAGGTAGTGCCAATACAGTATCAACCATTTGGCTGATAGTTTGTGCGGCTAACGGTAAATCATGGGTAGGGCATCTCGGTTCACCCACTCGGGCAAAGAGTAATCTTAAATAGTCGTATATTTCGGTAATGGTGCCCACGGTTGAACGTGGATTGTGAGAAGTCGACTTCTGCTCAATGGAAATCGCGGGAGACAAGCCCTCAATGTGATCCACATCTGGTTTTTCCATCAGCGATAAAAATTGCCTCGCGTACGCAGATAAAGACTCAACATAACGACGCTGGCCTTCTGCGTATAAGGTGTCAAATGCTAAAGACGACTTCCCTGAACCAGAAAGACCCGTGATCACTATCAATTTGTCTCTTGGAATGGTGAGTGAAATGTCTTTTAAATTGTGGGTGCGGGCACCCCTAACTTCTATTTTATCCATACGACCCTTGTGTTTTTTCGTGCGCTGTACTGAGTACGCGATACTAATCCACTAAATTGAAATCTGGATCAGTCAAAGCATGATGTGAAGTGAACAGATTACCGCATCCCGAATACAAAATTAAGTTATCTCTGCTAAACGAACTAAACTTATTAAACCGATCAACTTGGGATATTGATTTTGTATCGACTTTTATTGCTTTTGGCGTTGCTTTGCCAAAATGTCTTCGCTTGTGAGCTGGTGGTACGGTTTGAGAATTATGCTGCGCAGTCTAAGTTAAATGACGACCTTGTTTGGCACGGTATGGATGTTGATTTTGCTAAAGCCTTGTTAGATGAAGCGGGGTGTAGTTATCGTTTCGTAAGTATTCCTTGGGGTCGGGCGCTGAAGCTTTTAGAGGAAGGTGATATCGATCTTATTTTGAGCGTCACAAAAACACCAGTACGTGAACAGTTTGCGTATTTTATTGGTCCTCAACGCATGGAAACCATTGTTTTTGCAATGAACTCAGGCGAGCCTCACCAGCTTGACTCACTTGAGTCGTTATTCCATCTGTCAAAGCCCATCGCTATTCAGCGTAATGCTTATTACGGTGAGGCGTTTACAGCTCGCCTTGCGCGTCGTACCGACAGTGAAACGCAATTTATTTATGTACCCGACAATCAGGTAAAATTGAATTTGCTCAAAAAAGGCAGGATCGCAGGGTTTTTAGAAGAAAAATTCAATATCCTGTATCAAAGTAAAAATAACCCTGATTTTGAAAAGTTTGCAATTAGCCCGTTGGTTATTAACGAAAACCCAGTATATTTTGCCTTTAGCAAGGCACGCACCTCGAGCGAGCGTTTGCAGCGTTTAAGTCAAGCATTTGAACGGGTTAAACGTAGCGGAAAATTAGATCAGATCACGGCCAAGTACGGCGTCAACTAGCGCTTTTTTCTTTCGAAGTAAATCGCTCAAATTTATGATGGTAACAATCGCATTGCAAAGATCCGTTCGCGCTAGTGTAAGTTAAGAAAAGAGTTTGTTAAACTTGCGCGTGATTTTCGATAGTGATGAATACCGCCTTATGTCTAATGACTCTTTAAATCCAACTGAAAAGCGCGCCGCGATTTCTCTTGCTGGCGTTTTCGCTTTCCGCATGCTTGGTTTGTTCATGCTGATGCCAGTGTTAGCTGTTTACGGCCAGTCTTTACAGGATGTCTCGCCACTGTGGATTGGTTTGGCTATTGGTGCTTATGGTTTGACTCAAGCTGTACTGCAGATACCTATGGGTTGGTTGTCTGATAAGTTTGGCCGTAAGCCAATCATCATTGGTGGGTTGTTGGTATTTGCATTAGGATCTGTTATCGCAGCATTAGCGGATTCAATCTATTGGGTGACATTTGGTAGAGCCCTACAGGGCATGGGCGCGATTGCAAGTGCTTTACTTGCGCTTGCTGCGGATTTGAGCCGTGACGAGCAGCGTCCCAAGGTAATGGCGGTCATTGGCATGTGCATTGGTATGAGCTTTGCTGTAGCCATGTTATTAGGACCAATGATTGCGGCGTCTTTTGGTATCGCAGGGATCTTCTGGCTGACGGCGGTATTGGCAATTGTAGGTATCGCTATCATTACCTTTATGGTGCCAAATGCGGTAAATAAAGCCCCAAAAGGTGACACAATTGCAAGTTTTGCAGATATTCGTCGCTTGGTGCAAAACCCACAGTTACTGAGGCTTGATCTTGGGGTGTTGCTATTGCATTTGACGCTGACTACAATTTTTGTAGCCTTGCCAGGTCAGTTGATCCGTGATGGTCTTGCTGCTGACAGGCACTGGCAACTCTATATTCCGGTATTTTTACTCGCCTTTATTTTGATGGCACCGATGATGATAGTGGCGATCCGCAAACAAAAAGAAAAGCAGACATTCTTGCTGTCTATTGCAATGCTAGTGGTAAGCTCAATTACTTTGTATTGCTTTGTAGATTCGCTCTGGGTGATCGCAGGTGCAATGCTGGTCTATTTTATTGCCTTTAATTTTCTCGAAGCAACTATGCCTGCGTTGGTTTCTCGCATAGCTCCAGCAAACCAAAAGGGATCGGCGATGGGAGTGTTTTCATCTGGCCAGTTTCTTGGTGCATTTATAGGCGGTGCTTTGGGTGGTATTTTGGCACAAAATTTTGCGGTCGATACGATATTTGCCGCAACGGCCATTATTGGGGTAATATGGTTTGTTATCGCATGGGGTATGCAAGTACCACCTAAGAGCAAAGCGATCAGCTTAGTTTCTGCTGTAGAAAATGAGCAACAAGCGACGGAATTGGCAGATCAATTGGTTTCATTACCTGGGGTACTTGAGGCCACGGTAGTAAGAGATGAGAATCGTAGCTACCTAAAAGTAGATGATAAAATTTTTGATTTGAAGCAAGCCAAGCAAGTGTTGGGCTTGTCATAGTGTGAGGAGACAATGCCATGGCACGTGGTGTTAATAAAGTAATTTTGGTAGGTAATCTGGGCCAAGATCCTGAAGTTCGCTATATGCCAAACGGTAACGGCGTGGCTAACATCAGCATTGCAACTACGGATAGCTGGAAAGATAAAAACACCGGTCAATTGCAAGAGCGTACAGAATGGCACCGTGTGGTGTTGTTTGGCAAACTTGCGGAAGTTGCGGGTGAGTATTTAAGAAAAGGCTCGCAGGTGTACATTGAAGGTCGTCTACAAACTCGTAAGTGGACAGATCAAAGCGGTCAAGAAAAGTACACAACAGAAATCGTTGTGGACATGGGTGGCCAAATGCAAATGCTAGGTGGTCGTGGCGAGCAGCAGGGTCAAGGTGGTGGCCAGTACCAAGGTGGTCAACAGCAGCAAAATAATTATGGCCAACAAAGCTATAATCAAGCGCCTCAGCAGCAATATTCGCAGCCACAGCAAAGCCAGTCAAACCAACAGCAAGGTGGATTCGCACCACAGCAATCGCAACAGAATTCTCAGCAGTCTTCTGGATTTGGTGGCCAGTCTCAAGGCGGCTTTGCACCACAACAGAACCAAAACAATGGTCAATCAGGCGGTAGCTCAAACCCTATGGAGCCACCAATTGACTTTGATGATGATATTCCGTTCTAAATGGTGGTATAGCATCTACGAAAACCCTAGCATCATGCTGGGGTTTTTGTTTTTTACCGGTATAAATATCTCTAAGAAAATGGTGACAAGTAAGCTTAGATAAAGCTTACCATCTTGTACGATTAATAAACTTAACGCATTTCTAGTTTTGGCTCAGTTGCTTATCCTTTCTGCACAATTAAAAGCCGCATCTCGCTTGAGTTTTGCACTATTTTGAACAACACTTCAGTTATCTTTCCACCCAATCAAAACATTATGCCAGTTCAGCTGTTAGATGGATTTAGTCGTCAGTATCAAAAAAAGCTAGTCGCGGTAAGTTTGGCGGTGTTGTTGTGTCTAAATTTCCTTCTTAATCATTTACTGCACCTTCAGGTCCACACGCAAGGCGAAGAAGCGGCGGCTGAAATTTCTCAGTTATCACCGGAAGCTTTAGCTGCGGGAGTAAGTGAAATAGCTACGAAGTATGGTTTTTCGTTGTTACCTGTGGCGAATGCAGAAGAACATCAATTTGTTGTCAATGACCAAGCGGTTACCTTGTACCATGAATCCATATGGATAAGTCATGGATATATATTGATATTTTTCAATTTGTTGTCGATTGGGCTCGTATTATTCGTACATCGGTGGTGGTTTTTATACGGTATGACTGAGTCTACCTCAAATGCGCAAAAGCCTGTGGCTTTGCCAGCCCCTGCTTCTGAAGGGCAGTATGCATTATTTGCGTTAATCCATTGGCAGTGCAGTACACCTAAAGAAGTTGATCTGCAGTTACATTTTCAGCTTGCGCTAGTTAAAGGCGTTGGAGAGTTTGGGACGGTGGCAGTTAAATATCTAACTTCAGGGGCATTGGCCGTGACAGTAAAGCAGATAGGGGCGACTAAAGGTATGGATTTGGCAAAGCAAATGCACGAAATCGTTTATCGAGTACTGCTAGAGTTTCGGGGGGATTTATCTCGCAGCAAAGTGAAGCTTGGCGCGTGTTTTTATCAGGAAAATAAACAACAGACACAGGTTTATCAAAGCGCAAAATCAGCGCTCTCAATTGCGCAAAATCAAGTGTGGCAACATACTCATCTAGTTCATCTTACAGAGTTATTGGCAAAACGCCTTAACGAAGACGGTGAAGCTTTGCTGAGTTATCTGAAAGCCGGACAGTTTTCCTTATTCTTCCAGCCGTTATTCGACTTTTTAGCCGAAGACGTCATTGTAAGCGAAGCGCTACTGAGAGTGACTCACAAAGAAATGGGGCGCATTTCGGCCAAGCAGGTGATGCAACACCTTTATACTCCAGAGCAATTTCAGTTTCTGGATAGAGCGATAGTTAAGCAGGTGTTGTCTGTTTATGAGCAGGAAAGGAGTTTTGGTAAGGTAAGTATTAACTTACATATTTCGAGTTGGGTGGATAGTCAGTTTATTGAGTGGCTAGAGGGGCAGCTCATTGCGTCTCATAGTGGTGCGGCAATTGGGTTTGAACTTAGCATAGAAGAGGTCTATCAACATGGAGAGCGTTTGCTAGCAGTTTTTGATAGGTTGAACCGACTTGGATGCGATATTTATTTGGATAATGTTACGCAGGCTCTGACGCTAGGGCGCTCACCGCTTGCCGAGTTGGTAAAAGCTGTCAAGCTTAGCTATGAGCTAGTACATGGCATTGAAAAGTCTGCATATCGTAAACGCACAGTAAAGCAAATAGTCGCTCAAGCGAGAAGCTTGGGTATTCCCGTGTATGCCGTGGGGGTTGAAACCGTTGCTGAACTGAGTTGCATCAAAGGGCTTGGAGTGAAAGGGGCCCAAGGGCATTATTTCTCCGCACCATTACAACAGCTCGCTGATATTCACTAAAACGCTAACCGCATGAGCTGGTTAGGTCGACTTTTTATTTGCCAGATATCTCAAACCATCTAATCCTTGTAAACCGCCGGTATGGATTGCGGTGATCACACTGCCTTTTTTGAAGTATCCTTGCTTAGCCAAAGTGAAAATAGCGTAAAACAGTTTACCCGTGTAAATAGGCTCAAGAGGTAAACGATATTTCACCTTCATTTGATGACAAAAACTCAGCAATTCAGGTGTAGTCTTGGCGTAACCTCCGTGGTGAAAATCATGGAGTAGCTGCCATGGCGCGCGGCGCTGAACTGTGATTAATTCATGTATTTCCTGTGCTAGATATTCAGCACCTTTTAGTACCGTAACACCTAAAACCTGCGTGTGGTTAGGTAATCCCGAGATTAGTCCTGCCACTGTGCCACCACTGCCCACAGCCGTCATGACATAATCACTTTGCGGCAAGGAATGCGCTAACTCTTCAACGCCTTGGAGTGCAAGTGCATTAGTGCCGCCTTCTGGTATGAGATAAGCATTATTAAACTTGGCTTGCAGAGTTTGAATGTATTCAGGTTGATTTCTTTGTCGATATTCGATTCGACTCACTGGATGAAGTGTTAGCCCGCAAGCGTTTGCCATTTTTAGCGTTGGGTTGTGCCGGTCAATCTCTGGGCCTCTAACAATTAAGTGACCTTTGATTGCGAAAAGTTTGCATGCCATGCTGGTAGCATATAAGTGATTGGAAAATGCCCCGCCAAAAGTGACTAACTCTTCAAGGCCAGCTTGCTTGAGGTGGAGTATATTGTATTTTAGCTTACGCCATTTGTTTCCTTGGATCACAGGATGGAGCAAATCATCACGCTTAACCTGCAACGTTAAACCGTATTTATCTAATGTCGGGTGGTGAATTGTTTGGATTGGCGACTCGGTGATATTGGTGATGGTTTGCATGATGAAATCAGTCTGATATTTTGCACACTATAATAAATAACCTAAGCGTTTCACTCCAGAGGTTATCATACATCCTTGATTACCTATCTGCTATTTTGGACTCGAATGAGTAACACATCGAGATGTTAGAGAAAAATAGACAAAATCTCAGCTAAAAACTGGCAAGACGCTGGTTAATAGTTGTAAACTCAGATATTAATTGTGCAAAGCTTGTGTTTTACTTTGTAAGTACATAGCATAGAGCCCTAACTATAAGAAATAACAAGACCAAACAATTGCCGCTGTTGGGAATGGAACATATGCGAATTGCTCCTTTAACTTTTATTGTCTCGGCCTCGATCCTGGCCATGGGTACTGTTGCTCAAAGCGCTATGGCGCAAGATACTGCGACGGTCACTGCCATCGAGTCTGAATTGTCTAATAAGCAAAGCGAATTAGACAGATACTCGGTCGTTTTAGAAAAACACCTCGCTGAGGAAACGCGTCTGCAGTCTCAACTTGAGTTATTGAGAAAACGTTCAGGTGAGTTAGACAAAGAAAAAAATCAGGCCTTAGATGCAATGAATGAGTTGTATCGTCGGCTAATTGATGATCCTTCCATTGATATTTCTTCTGCGCAAACGCGTTATCAGCAAGCAGTGGCAGATCACAAGCAGAATAAAGAAGACATTGCGATGCAGATTGCGGCGATTGCATCACAGCGTAAAGATATTGAGCAGGTCCGTGTAACTAAGCACACCTTAGTAAATACGCTTGAAAACTTAAAAGATCAGCTTGGCACCGCGCGAGTAGAGCGACTACGTAATGAGTTTACTCGTGAAGGTACGCTAGAGGTAGACCACACGATTAACTGTAAGCGCACAGAAACCTTGGCGGCTTGTGAACAGCGTGGTCAGCAAATGGGGCTTCAAAAAGCAACTAAGCGCTTTATTGATCAGATTTTTGCAAACCTAACCGAGAGCCGTGTTGTCGAGCCAAAACGCAATATGGCTGGCGCGCAGGTTCAAGTGGTAAGCAGCCATGTTGTAAATAGTGGATTTAGTGGACAAGGCAACTACAACGTTAATCTCAGCGTAACGATGCGTGGTGATGTAAATAGCAGCCGCTTATGTAACCTGTTGAGCTTAGACAATCGTTATTGTGCTGAGTATGGCACTCCACTTGCCGTAAATTACCAGTCGAACTACTCGACCGTCTACAGTGATAATCAACTGACTTTTTCGGACGAGCAAAGTGATCCGGTTGAAGTTGCGACTATTACAAAGCAGCCAGTCGTGGAGACCCCTCTTGTAAAAAAGTCACAAACGGCTGATAAAACAGTCGAGTTAACTTTAAGATCAAATGTTTACGACGACGAAGTATTTATTAATGGAGTCAGCTACGGCGCGACAAAAACGACAGTAGCAATTCCTGCCGGATTTTATGATGTTGAGATCCGTAAATTAGGTTATGAACCTTATAAAGCGCGCATTAACCTACGAGCGGCACAAACCATTAATGCGAAATTGGTGAAGAAACGCCAATCGGTAACGTCTGTTGTAACGAAAAAGCCTGAGCCTGAAGCGCAACAAGCACAAGTGGTCGCCGTAGCAACCACCGAAAATGAGCTAGCTATTATCCCTGCAGGCACTTTTAAAATGGGCGACCTGACGGGTAATGGCTTACCAAATGAGCGTCCCATTGTTGAAAAAGTGTTGAGTCATTCATATGCCATGCAGAGCACAGAGGTTACAGTGGCGGCTTTTCGCCGTTTTGCACAAAGCACTGGATATAAAACCTTAGCAGAACAAGGTAAAGGCTGTGCATACTATAAAAATGGCGAACCGGTTTGGGAGCTTGAATATAATTGGGAAAACCCCGGTTACGAGCAATCAGATAATTTTCCCGTTGTTTGTGTTGCTTATGATGATGCCAAAGCGTATGCCAACTGGTTATCTGGCGAAAAAGGACAACAATTTAGATTACCCAATGAAGTTGAATGGGAATATGCGGCGCGTGCAGGCACTGCATCTGAGTACCCATGGGGTAATGAAATCGGAAGAAACCTAGCTAATTGTGGTTGGTGTGGCAGTGAGTGGTCTAATAAAAGTCCTTCACCAGTTGCCCAATTTTCACCGAATAGCTATGGCTTATATGATACTGTAGGAAACGTCTGGGAGTGGACGCAAAAGCGTGCTTCTCAGAGCGATGTTACAGTGCGTGGCGGTGCATGGAACTTCGCGCCGAGTTTGGCTCGAGTGTCAACTCGCTTAGCGTTAGCGCCAGATTTTAGAGCGAATTATATAGGTTTTCGACTTGTTCGAGAGCGATAAGTAGTAAATTAAGAGCAGCAGGTGATGCTGCTTTGTTTGACAGAATTCTGAAAGGTCACCCAGCCTCATGTTTAAAAAATTACGCGGATTATTTTCTAACGATCTCTCTATCGATTTAGGGACGGCAAACACACTTATTTATGTAAAAGAAGAAGGCATCGTACTGAATGAGCCATCGGTGGTGGCAATTCGTCAGGAGCGAGCTGGTGGCCCAAAAAGCGTTGCATCAGTCGGTACTGCGGCTAAGCAAATGCTAGGTCGAACGCCGGGTAACATCAAAGCTATTCGTCCGATGAAAGATGGGGTGATTGCAGACTTCTATGTAACAGAAAAAATGTTACAGCACTTTATTAAACAGGTGCACAATAATAACTTTATGCGTCCAAGCCCTCGTGTACTTATTTGCGTACCTTGTGGTGCAACGCAAGTTGAAAAGCGTGCTATCCGTGAATCCGCAATGGGTGCCGGTGCGCGTGAAGTGTACTTAATTGAAGAGCCAATGGCTGCTGCAATTGGTGCTGGTCTACCAGTATCTGAAGCGACGGGTTCGATGGTTGTTGATATCGGTGGTGGTACGACGGAAGTCGCGATTATCTCACTAAATGGTGTTGTTTATTCGTCTTCAGTACGTATCGGTGGTGATAAGTTTGATGAAGCGATTATTAACTATGTACGTCGTAACTTCGGAAGTCTAATTGGTGAAGCGACGGCTGAGCATATCAAACATGAAATTGGCTCAGCGTTTAAGAGTGAAACACCGATTGAGATTGAGGTTCGCGGCCGTAACTTAGCTGAAGGGGTACCGCGCTCTTTCACACTCAACTCACATGAAATCTTAGAAGCGTTACAAGAACCTTTGATGGGGATTGTAAGTGCAGTAATGGTTGCGCTAGAGCAGTCGCCACCAGAGCTAGCCTCTGATATTTCTGCCCACGGCATGGTATTAACAGGTGGTGGCGCATTACTCAAAGACTTAGACCGTTTGTTGATGGAAGAAACCGGTATTCCAGTGGTGGTTGCCGATGATCCATTAACTTGTGTGGCAAGAGGTGGTGGTAAAGCGTTAGAGATGATAGACATGCACGGTGGTGACGTATTTAGTTACGACTGATGAATTTATTATTTGGCCGAACCGTTCCTTTACAACTGCGACTTACTGTCGCAGTTGTGCTTAGTATTATTCTGATCATTGGTGACCGCTACACGGTTGGTGGGACTATGGTGCGAACTAGTTTAAACACTTTGGTCAGTCCGCTACTGTACGTCGCTAACATTCCCTATGAAGCGTTCAACTTGGGCCTGAAAAGTCTCAATACCAGAGAAAAGCTGCAACAAGAAAACCAAGCACTCAGAGAAAAACAATTAATACAGAGTGAGCAATTACAGCAGCTTCAGTTTTTGCAAAAAGAAAATCAAGAATTGCGCGCCTTATTAGGTGCGTCAGCTAGGGAAACCAATCAACGTTTAATATCTCAAGTGTTGTCTGTTCATTCGAACCCTTATAGTCATCAGGTGGTGATTAATCGCGGTACTATTGATGGGATCAGCGAAGGGCAGGCTGTTATTGACGAAATGGGTATTGTTGGGCAGCTAACTCAAGTCGGTACAACGACCTCAAGAGTGCTGCTTATGACAGATACCACCCATGCGACACCGGTCAGAATATTGCGTAATGACGTTCGCACTGTGGTAGAGGGGACGGGTAAAATCAATAATGTTCGTCTTGCTCATGTACCGCATAGCATGGATATTCGCATTGGCGATGTGTTGGTCACTTCCGGGCTTGGTGGTACTTTCCCTGAAGGCTATCCGGTGGCTGTAGTTACTGAGATAGACAGAGATGAAGGCCTACCATTTGCACAAGTACAGGCAGAGCCGATTGCACAACTAGATCGCATTCGCTTACTCGTGGTGTTAGGTAAACGTAGCCAAGAGGCAATTAATCATGAGTAAACATAGCAACTTATTGATTGCATTAAGTGTCTTTGTTGCGTTAATCATGGCACTTATGCCATTGCCTTTTTCACTTGAACCATTTCGTCCTGACTGGGTATTATTGGTGCTGATGTACTGGTCTTTGGCCGTTCCTCACCGTGTGAATATTGGTTGGGCTTGGATGACTGGCCTGATAATAGATTTAGCGATGGGCGCGCCACTCGGGGTGAACTCATTGACCTATTCCATTTGTATTTATATTACCGCCAGCAACTTTCAGAAAATTCGTAATTTCTCCATCTGGCAGCAAGCAGTGCTGATCGGGCTATTTCTCGCGCTCTATCATTTGTTACAATTTTGGCTTAATCATTTCTTGCTTGATATCTACTTTAACCCGCATTATCTCTGGCCTGCAGTTACGGGCATGGTGTGCTGGCTGTGGATATTCCCACTGCTGAGAAAATATCGTAGACAGTTTAGGATCAGATAATGTCTATTTCTTTATATTTAGCTTCGGCTTCTCCGCGTCGCAAAGCGCTACTTTCTCAGCTTGGCTATTCGTTCGAGCAATTTAGTGTTGATGCAGATGAAAGTCCGCTAGACGATGAAACCGCATTACAGCTTGTGGAGCGTTTGGCGTGTTTAAAAGCGCAATCAGGTGTGGCGCTAGGGTATACCGACAAGCCGGTTCTTGGCAGTGACACTGTGGTTGTCATTGACGGAGATGCGCTTGGTAAGCCTCGTGATAAAGCGGATTTCAAAGCGATGATGCAGCGCCTTTCTGGTCATACGCATCAGGTGATGACGGCGATTGCACTTGCAGATACAAGCAAAGTACTGAGCAATGTGATTGTGACCAATGTGACTTTTAAAACGCTCAGTGAAACTGAAATTGATGCCTACTGGGACACCAACGAGCCGCAAGATAAAGCGGGTGGTTACGGGATCCAAGGGGTAGGTGGACGCTTTGTAACTGAGATCCAAGGTAGCTATTTTGCAGTTGTCGGCTTACCTTTATATGAGACAGACGAATTAATTCAACGGTTTTTAAAATAAAATATGAGTAGCGAACTACTAATCAATGTCACCCCAAGTGAAAGTCGCGTAGCCTTAATCGAAAATGGGGTGCTGCAAGAAGTTCAAGTTGAACGGATCGGTAACCTCGGCATCGTTGGTAATATTTATCTTGGCAAAGTAAGCCGAGTTCTTCCTGGTATGCAGGCTGCTTTTGTGGATATCGGCTTGGAAAAAGCGGCGTTTCTACATGCGTCAGATATCGTGAACAGCGCTTCCATCGAAGAGGGGGTGGCCGAGTCCCCAGTTAAGAAAGTGCAGGATATTCGTGAGCTGGTTAAACAAGGCCAGTTCATTATGGTACAGGTGGTCAAAGATCCGCTTGGCACAAAAGGCGCTAGACTGACAACGGACATCACTATTCCCTCACGTTATTTGGTGTTTATGCCAGATGCGACGCATGTGGGTGTGAGTCAGCGTATTGAAACCGAACAAGAGCGCGACCGGTTAAAAGAGATCGTTGCACAATATAATGACGAAAACGGTGGTTTTATCGTTCGTACCGCTGCCGAAGGTGCTTCCGAAGCCGAATTACAGCATGATGCGGAGTTTTTGAAAAAGCTTTGGCAAAAAATTGTGACTCGCCGCCGTAAAACGAGCAAAGCAAAAATTTTGCACGAGGATCTTACCTTAGCATTTCGCACCTTGCGTGATTATGTTGGTGAGGACATGGAGCGTATCCGTGTTGACTCAAAGTTAACTTACCAAGAGCTAAAGCTTTTCACTGAAGAGTTTGTTCCCCAACTCGCAAGTGCACTTGAGTATTACCCAGGTGAACGCCCCATTTTTGACTTGTTTGATGTTGAAACTGAGATCCAAAAAGCACTACATCGCAAGGTTGAGTTAAAGTCTGGTGGCTACCTTATCATTGACCAAACGGAAGCAATGACAACGGTTGATGTTAATACAGGCGCATTTGTTGGCCATCGTAATCTCGAAGAGACGATTTTTAATACCAATGTTGAAGCGACGTCAGCAATTGCGAGGCAACTAAGGTTACGAAACCTTGGTGGTATCATTATTATCGACTTTATTGACATGGTATCTGACGAGCATAAACGCCGAGTATTGCACTCTTTAGAAACTGCGTTGTCTAAAGACCGAGCGAAAGCCAATATCAATGGACTCTCTGCACTTGGGCTTGTAGAAATGACCCGCAAGCGCACGCGCGAGAGCCTAGAACATATTCTTTGTGATGTGTGTCCATCCTGTTCAGGTCGTGGTTCACTAAAAACGGTCGAAACCGTTTGCTATGAGATCCTACGAGAAATCGTGCGTGTGAATCGTGCATATGACGCTGACAAGTTTATGGTTTACGCCTCGCCAGCGGTGAGCGAAGCCTTGATCAACGATGAGTATCATAATTTAGCTGAGCTTGAATTATTTATTGGTAAGCAGGTTAGCATTCAAACTGAGAGCTTATATAGCCAAGAGCAGTTTGACGTAGTAATGATGTAATAGGGTAGCGGTACATGCAGGCTAAGGCCGTCTGTTTTTTCTGCCTGCGTAAAGCGTGGCAAATCTTTGCGATCACTTTAGTGACACTCGCGGTGCTGGTGTCTGCGCTAAAGTATGCCTTGCCCTATGCTAATGATTATAGAAGTAACATCGAAGCGCTGATCCAAAAGCAACTGAATGTTGATATTAGTATTGGCCAGATCAGTGCGAGTTGGGAGGGCAATGGGCCTGCCCTAGTGTTGGAATCGCTCTCTTTTAAAGATAATAAAGACTCGCCAATTTCCATTAATATCGCCAAAACCTCATTGCAGCTCAATGTATTTGAGTCTGTACGACAAATGCAGATCGCATCTAACTATTTTGTACTGGAAGGGTTTGAAGCCGATATAGATCTGAGTAAGTTAAACGCGGCTCAAGATCAAGGTGCTTTTGAGCAGCAAGCATTAATTGAAAGCCTTTTCTTAGGTGATGTTGGGCATTTTGCGGTGCAAAACAGTCGTCTAAATATCACCTTTTCTAGTGGTAAGACTCACAGTTTATTATTGAAAGATTTAGTGTGGCAAAACTCTAGCGCATTACATGAAGGTGCGGGAGAAATCGCATTACCTGGGTTTTCTCAAGGCCAGTTTAACGCTCGTCTTTCTTTGTCAGGGCGAAAGCTACGTGAATTGGCGGGGAATATCTATGTATCTGCGGATAAGGTTAATCCGGTCGATTGGCTAGAAGAGCTTATCACCTTAGCGCATCCAGACCTAAAAGCAGACATCAATGCTCAGCTATGGTTAGGCTTTGAACAAGGTACATTGCAAGATATCACAGTAGATATCAAACCCAGTACGTTGACTTGGCAAGAAGATGAAAGTCAGCGCACGTTAGCATTAGACGATGCGCAATTTCTGTTAAAGCCAGATCAACAAGGTTGGTGGGTGCAAAGTAGTGGTATCCAGTTTAGTCGCAATCAAGAAGCGCTTGCTCCTATTTTATTTGAAGCAAAATGGCATAAAGATAACAAGACCTTTTGGCTAAAGGATATTAACGCCAACTTTTTAGCTGAGTTAGCACAACTTGCTAAATTCCCAGGGCGAGATTTGCTGTATGGTATGAATCCCAATGGTCAACTGAGCGCAGCGAAATTCAGTCTAGGTACTAATAATGCTTTTTCGGCATGGGGGGTCATTGAAGAGTTAGCTTTTGAGCCATTTCATGGGATCCCAGGCATTTATGGTACCAGATTAGAGGTGAGTGCAACTGATGAGCAAATTAGGCTCAATTTAAGTGCTGAACAAACTGAATTGCTATCAAAAGAGACCTTCAAAGATAATATTAAGCTCCAGCAGCTCAGTGGTGATGTCTATATTCGCAATCAACAAACGCAAGGCTGGCAAGTTTCCAGTCCCAACTTTTGGCTTAGTAATCAAGACGTAGCGTTAGCCACAGAGTTTTCCTTGCAGTTATCAGATGACCCTCGGCTTGATTTATATGCGGAGCTACTCGGTGGGCGTGGTGAAATCGCTTCACAGTACTTTCCTGTCAGTATTATGCGTAAAAGCTTAGTCGATTATTTAGAAGCAGGGATCCAAGGTGGTCAGCACTTGCAGACTCAAGTCTTACTGAGTGGGGCGCTTTCACAATTTCCATTCGCTGATAAGCAAGGTCAGTTTGAAGTTAAATCACGTTTGAATGAGGTTACCTTTGGTTTTGCGCCGGATTGGCCTAGCGTTACTTCAGGTGATGTCACACTACACTTCGAAAACGAAAGAATGGATATCTACGCACACCGTGGAGAACTTGTTAATCAAAGTATTGATGAGGGTGTCGTTGTGAGTATTGCGGATCTAAATCACGCTGATGTGCTGACTGTTGATATTAGTCACTCCACAGAAGCGAGCACGTTACAGCCTTTCTTTGCGGCAACACCGCTCGCAGATCCGCTCGCGAATATCTTAGATATTGTTCAAGGTAAAGGTGATGCAAAAGGGGATGTGCAATTGGCCGTCGACCTGCACTCAGGTGCCGTACATGCTAAAGGTGACATCTACCTAGACAACAATCCTGTTTTTTTGGCAAAGCCTGGGATGCAATTACAGCAAGTGAAAGGTGTGGTTAGCTTCGATGATGACACTATCAAAGTGAATAATTTGTCTGCTAAGTGGCTGGACATGCCCCTTTCGTTAGACTTATCAGGAAGCGGAGATAAGCAAAATTATCAAGTCACGAGCAAGGTCAGTCTTGAAGCAGGGATTGAGCAATTGCAACCGCACGCAAATGGAATTATTGACGGCTACTTTGAAGGCAATAGCGTGCTGAGCACTGAGCTTATCCTTAATTTTGCCGATGCTGGATTTAACTATAAAGCCAAATTTGCGAGTGATTTACGGGGGATTGCAAGTCACTTACCCGATCAATTCGCTAAACCTGCTGATCAAGCTAAACTGCTAAGCGGCACTGTATTAGGGGATGATATTTCGAATCTTGTTACGGCAAGCCTAGATAATCAATTGTATTTTAATGGCATCATTGAAAATGGATCCGGTGCGATGCGTAATGCACACCTGATAATTGGCAGTAAAGATGAAGGCTTAAATGCATCCGGTTTTGATATCACAATCAAACAACAAGAAGTCGAGCTGCTGCCTTGGTTACCACTGATCAACCGCATTATCAAAGCGCCAAGGTCAGATGCCGACCCTGCATTTCTACCAGCACTGAATCAGGTAAATGGCTCTTTCTCAAAAGTAACGTTCTCAGAGATCCCTTTCCATGATGTTGACTTTACTATGGCCGCGATTGACGGCGCGATGCAGCTTAAAATCAATAGTAAAGAAATGCGCTCACAAGTGGCTATTCCAGCATCAAACTCAAGCCGTCCTATTCACATTAATAGTGATTATCTACGTCTAAACTTACCTAAGTCAGAGCCGCAAGCGCAAGAGACAGTGGAAAGAGACATTCACTCGTTAGATTGGTTGCTAAGCTTACCTGCAACCGAATTTGTGTGTAGTGACTGTAAAGTCGGTGAATATCAGTTAGATCAGGTCAATATGTCGTTGTTTGGAGATGGTAATAGACTCAATATCTCAGAGTTAGTGATTGACAAAAAAGATCATAAACTCAATGCCAGTGGTCGCTTTGAGCAAGGTAAAACGACGCTAAGCGGCGCGTTAAACAGCGATGATTTTGGTGAACTAACGGATGAGTTTGATATTACTTCAACTATTAAAGACTCCCGAGCCAACATTGATTTTTCCCTCAATTGGCAAGGCGCTCCATACGAAATGGATTTACCTAGCCTAGGAGGCGAGTTGACTTGGCGCTTAGGTGAGGGTCATTTGGCAGAAATAAGTGATAAAGGTGCACGTGTCTTTTCGCTACTGAGTTTGGACTCTTTGATCAGAAAGCTACGCTTGGACTTTAGAGATGTGTTTTCTAAAGGCTTTTTCTATAACAGTATGAGTGGTTCGGTACAACTAACGAATGGTATTGCGATCACTGAAGATTCAAAGCTCGATGGCGTGCCAGCTGATCTAACGATACGTGGCTATGCCAACCTCAATACTCACGAAATCAATTATGATTTGGCCGTTGCACCACAAGTCACGTCGAGTTTACCTGTGATCATGGCATGGGCGGTGAATCCGGTGACGGGGTTAGCAGCACTGGCATTAGATAAGGTTATCCACTCCGCGCGAGTGATCTCTGAGATTAATTTTAAAATCACCGGAACGATGCAAGAGCCAGTGGTTACCGAGGTTGATCGTAAGAGTAAAGAAATTGAGTTACCTAAACCGGTTGTGCCCCCTAGTGAGGAAGTTATGCCAGATGGAGCTGATGAGAATACCAGTAAAGAAGCACCAGCTTTGAATTCAGAATCACAACCAAGTGCTACACTTAAGCAAAGTGAGCAACCTCTTGTGTCGCAAAATAAGGAAAGTGGTAATGGCTAAGGTGATTGCGTTGCCAATGTGCTCAGCTAAAGCACCCCAAACAAATATAGATTACCTTAAAAACCAGCTGGCTAAGTTAGTGGTAGAAGAGCCAACCTTAGTCTGTTTACCTGAAACTTGGCTGGCGTTTTGCGACAATGCGCAACAGACTTGGGAATACGCGCAGCATAATGAAGCACTGCTCGAAGAGCTCTCAGCGCTTTGTCAACACCATAACATTTGGTTGGCGGCAGGTACCATCGCGATACCAAATCAGAACGATAAATATCTAGCTGCGAGTTACTTATTTAATTCGAATGGTGAAATCGTAGCGCGCTATAATAAGATCCATCTGTTTGACGCCGATGTGAGTGACAAAACTAAGCAATACCGAGAATCTGAGCGAACAGAGCCAGGTCAGGATATCGTAGTAGTGGATAGTCCATTTGGCAGAATTGGATTAAGCGTGTGTTATGATCTGCGCTTTCCAGGTTTGTTCCAAATGATGAGAGCGAAGGGAGCTGAGCTATTTTTAGTCCCGAGTGCTTTTACCTGTGCAACGGGCAAGGCACACTGGCAGCCATTATTACAGGCGAGGGCGATAGAAAACCAATGCTATGTTGTTGCAGCCGCGCAAGTAGGTTGTCATGAAAATGGCCGAGAAACCTATGGACACAGTTTAATTGTATCGCCTTGGGGTGAAGTCTTAATTGACTCTGGTGCGAGTTTAGAACCCATTTCACAGCAGCTAGATAGCGCGTTTCTTGATTCGATCCGGCAAAAAATGCCGGTTGCGGATCATAACCGATTTAAAAGTGAGTTTTTATGAGTAATGTAGAGCAGAATTTACTGACCAATAGCCAGCTGACACGTGAGCAATTATCACAAACTCTCGAGTATATTCATCAGCACAAAGTAAATTATGCCGATCTGTACTTTCAATCAAGCTACCATGAAACTTGGGTGCTGGAAGACGGCATAGTCAAAGACGGCAGCTACAACATCGAACGTGGTGTTGGTGTACGTGCAGTGAGTGGTGAGAAGACAGGCTTTAGTTATTCTGATGCCATCAATATTGAAGCCTTAACCAAAGCTGCAGAAGCTGCGCGTAGCATCGCGCAAGCTGGCGAAAGCAGTAAAGTCCAAGTATTTAGCGATGTAAAAGCACCCATTCAATTTCAACCAGCACAGCCAATTACCAGCATGAGTGATGCGGATAAAGTGGCTTTACTTAGAGAGATTGAACAGTGTATTCGCGATTTAGCGCCTGAGGCGCAGCAAGTGGTCAGTTCGCTGTCTGCGGTATATGAAGAAGTGTTAATTGCCGCAAGCGACGGCACATTTGCAACCGACATTCGCCCGCTAATACGTTTAAATTGCTCGGTACTACTTGAGAAAAATGGTCGCAGAGAGCGTGGCAGTGCCGGTGGGGGTGCGCGTTTAGATTATGGTTACTTTAAAGAGTTAGTAGACGGTGCACCGAGATGGGTGCAGTTTGCCAAAGAAGCTGTACGCCAAGCACGCGTGAATCTTGACGCCATTGATGCTCCGGCAGGTGCGATGCCTGTGGTGCTCGGTTCAGGTTGGCCGGGGGTTTTGTTACACGAAGCAGTTGGACATGGCCTAGAAGGTGATTTTAACCGTAAAGGTGCCTCTGCATTCAGTGGCAAAATAGGTGAACAAGTCGCTTCGAGTCTTTGTACTGTGGTGGATGATGGCACGATAGCCGACCGTCGTGGCTCTTTGAATGTGGATGATGAAGGTACGCCAGCGGCATACAACGTACTGATTGAAAATGGTATTTTGAAAGGCTATATGCAAGACAAGCAAAACGCAAGCTTAATGGGCGTGGCGCCTACAGGTAATGCGCGTCGTGAGTCTTATGCCCATTTACCGATGCCGAGAATGACAAATACCTACATGCTTGCGGGTGAGCACAGTCAAGAAGAGATCATTCGTAGTGTAGATAAAGGGATTTTTGCTAGTAACTTTGGCGGTGGTCAAGTGGATATTACCTCCGGCAAATTTGTATTCTCAGCGTCTGAAGCCTACTTAATAGAAAATGGTAAGATAACCCAACCAATTAAAGGCGCAACGCTGATTGGCAATGGTCCAGAGGTGATGAAAAAGGTCTCTATGGTAGGCAATGACCTTGCACTTGATAGAGGCGTTGGAGTATGTGGTAAAGATGGTCAAAGCGTCCCTGTGGGAGTCGGCCAACCGAGTTTGAAGATTGACGAAATTACTGTCGGTGGTACAGCGTAATACTACCTGCGATAACTAGGGCCTGTTGATCTTTGCTGTTTGATTTTTGTTCTCCTGAGTGTGTTTTGGTCGCGACGCTCGACTTGCCGCCTAGTAATCTAGGCAAAAGTTGAGCAACAATGAACAAAGCGCACTCAGGTGAACCCAAAGGGCAGCGCTTGATTAGTATTTCTACTGTGTTCTCGCCTGACTCACATAGAATAACTATGCTACGCAGGCTCTGCCTTGTACAAATACCAATCAAACTGCTGCAAAAACAAACTTGAAAGGTAAACAGGCCCTAATCATAAGCAAAAAGGCGCATCAGCGCCTTTTTATGTTGTATCAGAGCCACAACACTGCGTTACGGCATAATTGCTTCTTTTAAATACTGAAACAGCTCTTTGTAGGCTTTGCCTGGCTTCTCAGCTTTTACTTCTTTACTTGCTTGGCGCGCCATCTGGCGCATTTTTTGACGCTCAAGTTCAGGATACTTATCCAATAGCTCATTAATCTTGCTATCTCCTTTGGCAATCACTTCATCGCGAATAAGCTCAATCTTGTTCAGCAATACGTCTGCTTTATTGTTCTTATTTAGCATCAAATCCATCGCAGCCTGAATCTCTTCGACATTTGGAGTACTACGCAATGTCTTCGCAATATAGTTCATATGACGACGGTAAGCATCTGTTTTAGCACGTATCCTATCCGCAACAGTCATGGCCTCTTTAAGCTCGTCCGTTAGAGGTAACTTCTCACGCTGCTTCTTGGCAAGCCCTGCAATTTCACAGCCTAGTTCATGCAACTCTAGCGCCTCGCGCTTAAGCTCGCTTTTTGAAACGTAAATAATCTCTTCTTCGGTCGTTTGCTCGTGTTTAGCCATTGGTCTTGTCTATACTAGTAAATATTAAGGTCTCTAACATTAGAGTATACCACAATTGATCACTACAATAGTTAGTAGCTGTGATAGCATATTAACTAATATGTTTTAGTTAGACGAGCGAGCGGATAAGGTATCTATGACTCAACCTCAACAACACCCAATATATAATCAAATTGATGATGTGAAAAATGCAGTTGCCGATGTGTTAGCGCATGCTAAAAAACTAGGTGCAACTTCGGCAGAAGCGGCGATGTCTAGCACCTCTGGTCTGTCTGTAAGTACACGAATGGGAGAGGTTGAAACCATTGAGTTTAATCAAGACGGTGGTCTTGGTATCAGCGTTTATGTGGGTAACCATAAAGGCTCAGCATCAACAGCGGATCTGAGTCCTGAAGCTCTGCGCTCTGTGGTTGAAAAAGCCATAGATATCGCTCGATTTACCTCGGATGATCCCTGTAATGGTGTGGCGGATAAAGCCTTGCTAGAGATGTCACCAACAGATTTAGATCTTTTCCATCCTTGGCAAGTTTCTCCCGATGAAGCCATTGAGCAATGTATAGCTGCTGAAAAAGCAGCGTTAGAATTCGATCCTCGAATCGTGAATTCTGATGGCGCGAGCTTATCGAGCCACCAAGGGATCCGTGTATATGGCAATAGCCATGGCTTAATTGCAGGGTTCCCACGTACCAGACACAGCCTGAGTACTATGGTGATTGGTAAAGAAGGTGAGCAAATGCAACGGGACTCTGCATATACGTTATCTCGCGTGCACTCGGAGCTAAAATCCCCCGAAGAAGTTGGTTTAGAAGCGGCGCAATCAACGCTGGCAAAATTAGGCAGTCGTAAGGTATCAACGCGTAAAGTGCCAGTTATCTTTCGAGCGGATATTGCTAACAGCTTATTTGGACACTTAGTATCAGGTATCGGTGGTGGCGCGCTATATCGCAAGTCTAGCTTCTTATTGGATTCTTTAGACACACAGATTTTTAATCGCTGCGTAAACATTGAAGAGAAGCCACATTTACTAAGAGGACTTGCTTCTAGTCCTTTTGATAGTGAAGGTGTAAAAACCATCGACCGAGAAATTATCACAGATGGCGTGCTTAATACTTATTTATTGGCAAGCTATGCCGCACGTAGAATGAATATGCAAGCGACAGGTCACGCAGGTGGGATCCATAACTGGTTAGTAAAACCAACACACGACGATTTAACCAGCCTACTTGCGTCGATGGGCACTGGCTTGTTAGTCACTGAACTAATGGGACAAGGTGTTAATACGGTAACTGGTGATTACTCAAGGGGCGCTGCTGGTTTTTGGGTTGAAAATGGAGAACTTCAATATCCTGTAAGTGAAATTACGATTGCTGGTAATTTAAAAGATATGTTTATGGGGATTGAAGGGATTGGCGGTGATATTGAATGTCGAGGCGCAGTACAAACCGGCTCAATATTACTCAATACTATGCAAATAGCGGGCGAATAACTCTCCCTCCTCAGCTCAAGAAATGCTGGTTTTGACCAGCATTTCCCGCTATGTAGACTATGTTACTGCTACACTAATAACCAAGTGGCGGTGCCAAGGAATGCAAAGATCCCGACAATATCAGTAACCGTTGTTAGTACCACACTACCAGCTAGCGCTGGATCGATATTCATTTTCTTTAACATAATTGGAATACTGGCTCCCGCGATACCTGCAGCGACTAAGTTCATAAACATCGCGAAGGCAATTACAGCACCGAGTGTAAAATCCCACTGCCATATAGCAATAACCCCTGCGATCAAGACAGACCACAGCACGCCATTTAAGGCACCTATCGCCAGCTCTTTACCCATTAAAAACTTTTGGTTAGTCTGGTTAATATGACCAAGGGCAATACCACGGATCACTAAGGTTAGCGTTTGGCTACCGGCAACGCCACCCATACTTGGTACTATGCCATTTAACACCGCGAGAATAGGTAAAATATCCAGAGTACCTTCGAAGAAGCTTGCAACAAACGCTGCCATTAAGGCGGTTAACAGGTTAATCCCAAGCCAAATAGAGCGGCGCTGGCTACTTTTTAGAACTGGCGCAAAGGTGTCTTCTTCATCTTCAAGACCTGCCATACTTAACAAGCTGTGCTCAGCATCTTCACGGATGACGTCAACAACGTCATCAATGGTGACACGACCAAGCAAATGGGCGTTATCGTCAACTACAGGAGCTGAGATCCAGTTATGACGCTCAAAAAGCTGCGCCACTTCAGATTCATCCATGGAGATAGGGATCGTTTCCTTATCTTCATCCATCAAGTCTCGAACCATACTGTCAGGAGACTTAGTTAATAAGGTATTGACTGGCAGCGTACCTAAAAAGCAGTTGTCTTTATCAACTACATACAACTCGTCCGTACCGTCTGGCAATTCGCCTTTAAGACGTAGATATCTAAATACAACTTCTAAGGTAACATCGGGTCGAATAGTGACCGTGTCGGTGCTCATTAGCGCACCGGCCGAGTGCTCCTTGTAGGACAATGCTTGTGTCGCACGTTCTCTATCTTGGCTATCCATCGCACCAATAACATCTTGGTAGACGGTATCAGGCAGGCTTCTCAGGACATCACCAAGGTCATCGTCGTCCATGTCTTCTGTAGCGGCAGCAATTAGCTCCGGCTCCATCTGGGCGATGATCCCAAGTCTTACGTCCTCTGACAGTTCCTCTAAAACATCCCCTTGGATATCTGGGTCAACGAGCTGCCACAGCATAGAGCGAACTTTATGAGGAGATGATTCTAAAAGCAGTGCTGTATCACAAGGAGCTGTTTCTGCGAGCATACGCCTAACTTGAACAAACTGACCACTGTTTAAGGCTTTAGTTACCTTTTGGAGTTGTTCCAGTGTGTAGTCTTGTTCAAATACTTCAGGCATAGGCATCCTTTTTGATAATAATGTTGGCTAACGTGATGAAGTTAACCCAATTCATTTACTTTATCGCAGAAATCAATTTCTTAATTTGAATTTTATTCGTGTTGTTTCTGCTGGTGGGTTGCTATCGTTAATACACGTTAAAGGTGTACGCAACGATAAAATAGGATTTTCTCGGCAACTCGCTTTACTGCACGAAAGAAACCTAAATTGGTATTACAGTGTAACTCAGTTTATTGGGAACTACCAAGGTTTACGCTTAATTATGAGAGACTTATTATACCAATTCGCTTAATTAAGTGATCTATTTTGAGGCGAGAAAATCTTGTCGATAACACGGCGAAAATTTTGCTATTTAACCTGAGGTTTGGATAAGGAATGTTCCAACTCATTGTTGCTAAAGCACAACTTAGTTTTTTCCTTGTTTAGCCAGCAAGTTTTAGGGAAAACAAGGCGAATTTACGCACCAATAGCTGGCTATTGGAAGTGAATTCAACGCAGTTAGCGCTAAAACTTGCTGCTAGAAAGGCATTAATTATCCGCAGCTCAGGTTATTTAGTTGTTCTAAATGAAAAATTTTTAACACAGTCAGCGTCAGATTTGCTCCTTCAAATTGAGCAAGTATTAAGACTAATTGGTATTATACCAGTCTGGTTACGGAGGGGGAGATTAGCAGGGAATAAATGAATCGGGCCTTAGTGCTATCTGGGCGCTAGTAACCCAAGTTACTCGGATTCATTAAATTTATTTTCTATTAGTCCACCAATGGCGTCTAGTGCATACTGAGCATCGGGACCTTCACAAACCACTCGTACTTCTTTTCCTTGGCTGCTTTCAAGTAACAACAGCGCTAGTACGCTGTCAGCAGCAGCACTTTTGTCTCCTTGATATAAGGTCACTTCGGCATCAAATTGGGTCGCTAATTGCGCAAGAACCGTCGCTGCTCGAGCGTGCAGGCCGAGCTTGTTCTGGATTAAAAACGTATCTTCTAACATTTAACCCTCTTGCTCACGGTGGCGAATTTTGACGTTGGGATGGGTTTTTGCAAATCGCTCGCCAATGGTTTGCGCTAAGTATACCGAGCGATGTTGTCCACCAGTACATCCTATTGCGATCGTTAGATAACTGCGATTATTACGCTCTAAGTGTGGTAACCAAGTTTGTACAAAGGTTTGGATCTGCCAAGTAAACTTTTGCACGATGCTGTGACTCGACAAATAGTCTTTGACTGGCTGATCTAGGCCAGTTAGCGGCTTAAGCTCAGGCTCCCAATGTGGGTTGGGCAAAAAGCGCGCATCAAAAACGTAATCCGCTTGTTTTGGGATGCCGTGTTTAAAGCCGAAAGATTCAAAGGTAATAATGAGTTGTTTGTCTTTCTTACCTAAGATTTTTTCGCGGATATCTTCCGCAAGTTGATGAACGCTCAGGCCTGTAGTATCAATGAGAAAATCAGCGCGTGTGATCAACACGTCTAACAATTCCCGTTCTTTCTTTATCGCAACATCTAATGGAAGATTATGTAGTGAAAGAGGGTGCAAACGGCGTGTTTCTGAGAAGCGTTTTATCAGGGTTTGATCGTCACTGTCTAAATAAAACAGGGTAGGTTTGGCGAAACCAGGCAAGTATTCAAGAATGTCATTAAACTCGTCCTGTTCTTTAGGCAAGTTTCTAACATCAATACTGACTGCAATTTTATTATAATTGTCGGAAACGCTGCGGACTAAAGACGGCAGTAAATTGACTGGAATGTTATCTACACAATAGTAGCCTAAGTCTTCCAATACTCGAAGCGCTACAGATTTACCAGAGCCTGAGCGGCCACTGATAATGATAAGCTCGAGTCCTTTTTCTTCATCACTCATCAAGTTCACCTTGGATCACTGCATATAACTCGTCATCACTTTTTGCTTGCCTAAGCATTTTGCAAAAAGACTTGTCTCTGAGTGTATCAGCAATCGCCGCTAAGGTCTTCAGGTGCTGTTGATTATCACCTTCGGGTACGATGAACGCGACAAAAATATCGACAGGCTGCTTATCTATGGCTTCAAACTGGATCCCTTGCTCGCTAACAAGCACCATTGCAAGGATTTTATCCAAACCTTCAAGTCTACCATGAGGAATGGCAATACCTTTACCGATCCCTGTGCTGCCTAATTTCTCTCGCGCCATTAAAGCGTCTAAGATAGCATGCTGACTGGTATTTGGAATTTGGCTATGAGCCAGTTCGCTGATGTATTCTAAAATACGTTTTTTGCTATTAAAAAGGACCGCAGCTTTACTGCAGTCCTTGTTCACCAATTCACTTAATTTCATCTTAGTGTCGAGTGAGCTTCTCTTTGTGTTTAATAACTTGACGATCTAGCTTGTCGATAAGGCCATCAATTGCGGCATACATATCTTGATGCTCTGTTGATGCAAATAGCTCGCCGCCGTTTACGTGTAATGTTGCTTCTGCTTTTTGTACTAGCTTCTCGACATCAAGGATCACATGCACGTTATTGATATGATCAAAGTGCCTTTCTAGCTTCGCAAACTTGTTGGTGACATAGTCTCTTAATGAGTCAGTAATTTCTACATGGCGACCAGTTAGATTTAGTTGCATAAGCATTTTTCCTTCTTGGTTTTTACGTCTTATATCAAGCTTTTACGCTGATTTGACGGTGGAATGGCTAGGGATTCACGATATTTTGCAATCGTACGTCTCGCTACCTTAATTCCTTGCTCAGCTAAGATATCTGCAATTTTGCTGTCACTCAATGGTTTCGCGGTATTTTCTGCAGCTATCAGCTTTTTGATAAGTGCTCTAATTGCTGTAGAAGAGCACTCACCTCCATTTTCTGTACTTACATGGCTAGAGAAGAAGTACTTCAGCTCAAATATTCCCCGAGGTGTATGCATGTATTTTTGTGTTGTCACACGGGAAATTGTGGACTCATGCATCTCAACCATTTCAGCAACATCATTTAGCACCATAGGGCGCATTGCTTCGGGGCCATGTTCAAAGAATGCCTGTTGTTGTTGCACAATGCAATTGGTAACTTTTAATAAAGTATCATTTCGGCTTTCTAAGCTTTTAATAAACCACTTCGCTTCTTGTAAATGTGAGCGAATAAACTGACTATCTGTACTGGATTTCGCTGTTCTAGACATCGCAGCATAATGGTCGTTTACTTTTATTTTAGGCATAGCATCAGGATTTAGCTCTACGACCCAACGACCTTTTACTTTTTTCACCGATACGTCAGGGATCACATATTCAGGCTCTTCATGAATAATGCTTGCCGCTGGTTTTGGGTTAAGACTATGAATTAACGTCATGACCTCTTTGAGATCGGCTTCTTTAAGGCGTGTTTTCTTAGTCAAAGTTCGATAGTCACGGCTGGCAAGCAAGTCGATATGCTCTGTCAGGATCATTTTCGTTTCGGCAATCCATGGCGTATCTGGGGCGAATTGATTTAGCTGAATACACAAGCATTCTTGTAAACTACGCGCTGCGATACCGACAGGATCGAAAAGCTGAATACGTTTGAGCACGGCTTCGACTTCATCCAGCTCAATAGGCTCTTCGCTACTCTCATCATTAATGCTTTCTAAAATGTCTTCGCAAGACAGTGTTAAAATGCCTGACAGGTCGACCGCTTCAATAATCGCAATCGCAATCGCTCTATCTGTTGGACTAAATGGTGTCAGCTCAAGTTGCCACATGAGATAGTCGTGGAGAGATTCAGAGGTTTCCCCTTGATAAACATTATCGTCATCGGGAAGTGGGCCTGAGCTTGCAGCGGGCGCTGCACTCATATACTCGTCCCAAGTGACATCCATGGCGAGGTCATCGCTCACCGTGTCTTTGCTCATGGCTGTATCTGAGTCTATCTCATAGTCACTAACCTGCACTTCATCGCTTGAATCTTGATTGTCGTCAGCACTGCTCTTTTCTTGACTGTGTTGGTCAGTGTTTTCGCCGTCAGTATTATCACCTTCTTCCACTTCCAACAATGGATTGCTGTCTAATGCTTCTTGTATTTCTTGTTGCAGATCCAATGTACTAAGCTGCAGCAAGCGAATGGCTTGTTGCAGTTGTGGAGTCATTGTAAGTTGCTGCCCCATGCGCAGCTGTAATGATTGCCTCATGTATCTCTAACAATCCTTTTTAACAGTTATTAATACTACGTCTTAACTATAGCTTGAATTGTTCGCCTAGGTAGACATCTCTTACGGTTTGATCTGCCAAAACATGTTCTGGCGTGCCTGCAGCGATTAACTCACCATGTGAAACGATGTAGGCTTTTTCACATACGTCCAGTGTTTCTCTAACGTTATGATCGGTGATTAGCACACCGATACCGCGGTTTTTTAGGTGCTCTATGATTGTCTTTATATCTAACACCGAAATAGGATCAACACCAGCAAAAGGTTCATCTAACAGGATAAACTTAGGGTTAGCGGCTAAAGCGCGAGCAATTTCTACGCGTCTTCTTTCGCCTCCCGACAATGCCATGCCCTGTGAGTCGCGAATGTGTTGGATATTAAACTCATCCAGTAACTCGTTTAGTTCAGCTTCTCTTTCAACTTTAGATAAGTCTTTTCGAGTTTCTAAAATCGCCATCAAATTTTGATAGACCGTGAGTTTTCTAAAGATCGAAGACTCTTGCGGTAGATAACCAATACCAAGTCGCGCGCGGCTGTGCATTGGTAGCAAAGTGATATCTTCGTCATCAATCTGAATAAAACCTTTGTCGCTTGGTACTAACCCTACAATCATATAAAAGGTCGTGGTTTTACCTGCGCCATTCGGGCCCAATAAGCCTACAATGCTGCCAGCTTGAACACTTAAGCCAACATTTTTGACGACCTGGCGGCCTTTATAACTCTTTGCTAGACCAGTTGCTTTGAGCTCGCTCATTAATTGTTACCTTCTTCCTGCGCTTTTTTATCTTTTGCGTCTTTTTTGTCATCAACAGGAACAAGGATGGTTCTTACACGGGAATCTTCTTGGTCTGAGCGCTCAGCACTGATCAGTTGCTTTTCAATGTCATAGGTGATGACCTGAGCATTGATTTTTTGCCCAGTTTGATTGATTTCCGCATCGCCAGAAATGACTAAGGTGCCTTTCGCAACGTCGTAGCGAATTTCGTTTGCTTTGGCTTCTAGCAAATTACCATCAGGTTGACGTTCGCTGAAAATAGCTGGGCTGCCAGTTGCAACAAGCAGTTGCTTGTTAGTACCAAGCTCCGCGCGGCGATGGACTTCTAGGCGATCGGCATTTATTTTTCTGTTGCCATGAATAATAACAACATTCTGTTCAAAAATACCGATGTTGCTTTGCAGTTGAGCTTGCTGACGGCCAGCATCAATAATGACTTCATTTTGTTCTGCAGCAATTACTAGAGTAGAACTTGCAAGCAAGCCGATGAAAACTAGTTTGTTAATGATTTTACTGGTCATAATAAATTGTCTTTGTGTGGTTGATGAGTTCGATCACTTGCTTTTGTAGATCCGCATGCAGTCCTTTACCCGTGATCCTAAGACTAGGACCCGTGATAACGACAGGGTGTTCCGACTTCATCAATTTTTGCTTAATTTCAACTCTTACATTATCGGCATTGATATCGGTGATCATGGCGTTAGGCGTTAAATTCTTTGCCAGCACATTGCCCTCTAATATCAAGGTATTATTTTCGTATAGTGTTGCTTCTAATGCACTTATTTGCCAATTTTGCTCACCGTTATATAAGGTGAAAATGGGCTTTTCAAAGTGACTAAAGCCAAGATCTTGATACAACTCCATCTTATCAGCAGTTACCTGATAGTTTAATAAGCCATTTTCACTATAGGTCGTTTGCTGAAGTGTGGTTGCAACATAATCGGGCTTAGCTAACGGTTCATCTTCTTTTGCTGAGTCCACCTCTGATGGATTAAACATGGGCGACCACATCCATACCATTATTGAAGCGAAAACAATGAGTAAGATGACACGCAATACGGTCATGTACTTGATCCTTTGGAAGTCAATAAGTGATTTTGGCTGAGCATTAGAAGATCAGTCAGTTCTCTCACAGCACCAAAACCACCAGGCATCAAAGTGGTGTAGTGGGCGATACGTTTGACAAGAGGATGTGCATCATTGACGGCAACGGCAAAACCGACCTGTTCCATTACGGGTAGGTCTGGACCATCATCACCAATATATGCAATTTCGTCATCACTAAGGTTGAGCTTAGTCTTCAATTCATCATATGCCACTAACTTGTTTTCTTGGCCTTGGTAAATATAAGTTACATTTAAACTAGTCATGCGTTGCTGAACTATTTGTGAATGTCTACCTGTGATAACGGCGACTTCGATACCACTATCAATCAAGGCTTTAATACCAAACCCGTCTTTGGTATTAAATGCTTTCAGTTCTTCACCATTGTTACCAAGGTATATACGTCCATCTGAGAATACGCCATCAATATCGCAAATCAATAATTTGATTTGTTTTGCTTTTTCCCAAGCTTCAGTTGAAATCGTCTGATATAAATCTTCAAATTGCATTACAGCACCCCCGCTCTAAGTAAATCTTGCGTATTCAAGGCGCCAACCGGTATGTTGTTTTTGTTTACCACAATCAAGCCATTAATTCGTTTGGTTTCCATGATATTGAGTACCTCTGCTGCGAGCATATCGGCGCGTGCCGTCGTACTTTTAGCCGTCATAACTTGCGTGATTGGGGTGGTGTGAATATCGATCTTTTGTTCGATAATACGGCGCAAGTCGCCATCGGTAAAAATACCTTGCAATTGCGAGCTTTCATCTACGATTGCCGTCATACCTAAACTTTTAGCTGACATTTCAAATAAAGCTTCTTTAACTGTGCAATGACTTTTAACCATAGGGATTGCATCCCCTTGATGCATGACATCAGCAACGGTTAGTAGTAGACGTCTTCCTAAACTACCACCTGGATGGGAAAGTGCAAAATCATCAGCCGTAAAGCCTCTGGCTTCAAGTAGCGCAACCGCGAGTGCATCGCCCATCACTAGCGTAGCTGTGGTGCTCGCCGTGGGTGCAAGTCCTAATGGGCAGGCTTCTTTTGATACCTTAACACAAAGGTGAACCGTCGCATTACGAGCCATTGTAGAGCTCGGGTTGCCTGTCATAGAAATAACGGGGGCCCCTAAGCGCTTTATCACAGGCAGGATTGAGATCACCTCTTGGGTTTCCCCTGAGTTGGAGATCATCAAAACCACATCATCTTTGGTGATCATACCCAAGTCGCCGTGACTTGCTTCTCCTGGATGAACAAAAAATGCAGGGCTGCCAGTACTTGCGAGTGTCGCTGCGATTTTGTTTCCGATGTGGCCGGACTTACCCATGCCAATCACGATGATACGACCTTGGCAGCCAAACATAATTTCACAGGCTTTTACAAATTGTTGATCAACAAACTGTTGCACTTCTTCTATTGCTGCAAGTTCAGTAGCAAAAACTTGACTTGCAGAATCAATAAATGGGTTCGTTGTCACAAGGCTTCCTTAAATGATGTAGTAAATATAACCGACGAAGCTTGCGACAAGTATGCCACCTTCCAAGCGGTTGATGCGGCGCTGACCTGTTAGGCTGAGGCTCATTAGGATAAGCAGCAGTGTCGCGCCAAGCATAATAAAGATATCACGTGACGCAATATTGGCGTCGAGGACAGATGGGTTAATAATCCCAGCAATCGATAGCACTGCCAATATATTAAAGATATTCGAGCCAATAATATTGCCAAGCGCTAGATCGTCTTCTTTTTTAAGTACGCCAGCAACACATGCCGCAAGCTCGGGTAAACTAGTACCAACGGCGATAATGGTTAATCCTATTAGCAGGTCACTCATGCCAAAATATTTGGCGATGTCAACCGCGGCGCCAACGAGATAGTCCGCGCTAATAGGCAGTAAAATCATACCCACGATTAACCAGAAAACGGCTTTTTGAGTTGGAATATTATTTGGCACTTCTTCACAGGCTTCACTGACAAATGGGTCATCATTATCTCCACCACCACGCTTGGTGATAATGATAAGTGCAAGAAGAAAAGCGGCGAAACCGACTAATAACAAAACACCTTCTACGAAACTAAAGTGGTTATCACTAACGATATACCAAGCTGCCAATGAAACGATGACTAACAGCGGCATTTCGCGGCGCAAAATACCAGAGCCAACGGAGAGTGGCCTTAATAACGCGGTGAGACCCAAAACGAGTAAGATATTGGCGATGTTAGAACCTATGGCATTGCCCACGGCGGTGTCTGTTTTATCTGCAAGAGCGGCTTGCGCAGCAACCATCATTTCTGGTGCTGAAGAACCCATGGCCACGATAGTTAAACCAACAATTAATGTTGGCACACCAAAGTTTCGTGCAAGAGCGGCCGCACCAAAAACAAAGCGGTCAGCACTCCAAACCAGTGCAATAAAGCCAAGAATGAGAATAACAAACGATAAAACCATGAACCTCTAGCCAATAGGATTAAAATTTCGATAGATACTACCAAAAGCGCTCTGGAAAGTATAAGCAAACCGTTACATTTCACTACTTACAAAATTTTACCAAAACGATTTTCCATCTTGTTTGAAAAAAAAGTATCATACTTGGATGAATATAGTCTGGATCTGGAGAGCGACTTGTCGCAGTCAATTGTAGAAATCAAGGATGTAACCTTCTCTCGGGGTGAAAGGATCATCTACAAAAACATGAGCTTTTCCGTACCAAAGGGCAAAATTACCGCAATAATGGGACCGAGTGGCATTGGTAAAACTACCATGTTGCGATTAATCGGTGGTCAGCTTAAGCCTGATAGCGGTGATATTCTTTTTGCTGGAAACAGTATTCCTAACATGTCACGAGCAGCTTTGTATCAAGCTCGAACGCGGATGAGTATGTTATTTCAAAGCGGCGCTTTGTTTACCGATATGAGCGTGTTCGACAATGTGGCTTTTCCTCTACGCGAGCATACCGAATTATCTGAAGAATTAATCCGTTTAGTGGTGCTGATGAAGCTTCAAGCGGTTGGTCTTCGTGGTGCAAAAGATTTAATGCCGGCAGAGCTTTCTGGTGGTATGGCAAGACGCGCGGCTTTAGCACGTTCTATTGCACTTGATCCTGAATTAATTATGTACGATGAGCCGTTTGCAGGTCAGGACCCGATCTCCATGGGCGTTCTAGTTCGGCTGATTAAGTCCCTTAATGAAGTATTGGGGTTATCGTCACTGATAGTCACTCATGATGTTACGGAAGTGCTGAGTATTGCCGACCACGTCGTTATTATTGCAGAGCAAGGTGTGATTGGTACAGGAACCCCTGAGCAGATGCTTGAACACGAATCGCCATTAGTACAGCAGTTCTTACAGGGCCTTGCGGATGGACCTGTGCCATTCCACTTTAAAGCGCCTGATTATCAGCAAGCGCTGTTGCAAGGAGAGTGAGTATGGTCGACTTTTTACAAAAACTAGGCCACAAAACCCTCAGCCGTTTTGCTGCACTTGGCCGTGCCACAACAATGCTTTTTGGGGCGCTATGTAGCTTACCCAATTTCCGAAAAGGCACGCCGCTGTTGATAAAGCAACTTTACATGGTTGGTCATCAATCATTGTTGATTATCATGGTGTCTGGTTTATTTATCGGCATGGTATTGGCATTACAAGGCTATACCGTGTTAGTTGGGTATGGCGCTGAAGATAGCCTTGGACCTTTGGTTGCTTTGAGTTTACTCAGGGAGTTGGGCCCCGTGGTGACTGCACTCTTATTTGCAGGGCGTGCAGGCAGTGCGTTAACTGCAGAAATCGGTTTGATGAAGGCTACGGAGCAATTATCTAGTTTAGAAATGATGGCGATAGACCCGCTTAAGCGCGTGGTTGCCCCTCGTTTTTGGGCCGGTTTTATTAGTATGCCGTTACTCGCATTGATATTCTCTGCGATCGCTATTTTAGGCGCACACTTGGTGGGTGTTGATTGGTTAGGCGTAGATTCAGGTAGCTTCTGGTCAATTATGCAATCGCAAGTGTCGTTTCAACAAGACATCTTAAATGGTCTTATTAAGAGTTTCGTATTTGCACTATTAGTAACTTGGATCGCGCTATACAAAGGCTATGACTGTATTCCTACTTCTGAAGGGATAAGTAAAGCGACGACAGAGACGGTAGTACATTCTTCACTGGCTGTACTTGGCTTTGACTTTGTATTAACAGCGGTTATGTTCTCAAGTTAAAAGGTTTTAAAAATGAATACACGGAAAATAGAAATTTTAGTTGGGTTGTTCGTGGCATTGGGCATTGCTGCATTTGTTATGTTGGCGCTAAAGGTAGCTAATTCAGGCTTAAGCGGCAATGGTGAAACTTATACTTTGCATGCTAAGTTCGAAAATATAGGTTCGTTGAAAACCCGCGCTCCAATTAAGGTGGGTGGGGTTGTGATTGGTCGTGTTGATGGAATTCACATCCATCCACAAGAGTTCGTGCCAGTAGTTTCAATGAGTTTAGATAAAAACTACGAGTGTCAGTTTTCCGATACGTCGTCGGTTTCGATTTTGACTTCGGGCATTTTGGGTGAGCAGTATTTAGGTATTTCTCCGGTTATTGCTGCTGAATCTGCGAAGCAAAAATGTCTTGGTCAGGAGGTAACGAGTGAAGATAGCGTTGATCTTGAGTCTCTTTTTGGTGTGGAAACAAAAGCGCTAAAAGACGGTGACATGATCACAGATACAAAATCGGCACTGGTATTAGAAGAGCTAATTGGTCAGTTCCTATTTAATCAAGGGAGCGAGTAAATATGTTAAAAAACATCTATGCGAAATGTCTGACTTTGTTTGTAGCATTGATGGCTACCGCATTGGTTCAGGCGAAAGAAGTAGACTCAAGCGATCCTTATAAAATGGTGGAGCAAGTTGCGGCGCAAACTTTTCAGCGTGTTACGAAAGAGCAAAACATCATTGAAAAAGACAAAGAACACTTACGCGTTATCGTAGAAGAAGAGCTCTTGCCTTACATTGATTACAAATATGCTGCGTATCGTGTATTAGGTTCTTATATTCAAAAGGTTCGCAACATTGAAAGTAAAGAGGAGAAAGCTGCTGCTGTCGAGCATATTAGAGAATTTATTGAGGTATTCAAAAATTACTTGGTAGCGACTTATGCTGGTGTATTTACTCAATATAAAGACCAAAAGGTAGAGTTTGGTGAGCATCGCCCATTTGAGAATGAAGCTGTGGTGGTTGTTAAGACCAAAATTGTAGAGCCAGGTAAGCCTGATATCAAAATCGATTTTAAAGTTAGACGCGGACAAGACGGTGACTGGCGTGCTTTTGACATGATGGCGGAAGGCATTAGTTTACTTGATGCCAAACAATCGGAGCTACATGGTATTTTACGACAGCAGGGTATTGAACATGTGATCCAACTGTTAGATAAGAAGAGCAAGCTTCCGGTGCAATTTAGAGGGGATGATGGTGACGCCTAATATTTCATTCACCGAAAGTAAAGGTGAAATCGTGTTAACTGGTGAACTTACGAGAGCGAGTTTACCAAGCGCACTGAAACAGTCGACCATCGTTCAAGTGTTGAAAAATGCACAATCAACCGTCTATTTTAACCTTTCTGAGGTGACAAGGGTTGACACCGCGGGCTTAGCTTGGTTAATTCACTCTTTAGGTCAATTGAAACAGCGCGACATTCGTCTCGAGCTGAAAAATACGCCTGAGCAACTGCAAAATTTAATGGAGTTGGGACAGGTGACAACCCTATTTGAGTGAGTCTAATGGAAACAAATCAAGTCGAAACTTTATTGAGAGATGCACTATCGCTTGACGAGATCATCGTTAAAGCTAATGGTAGTCACTACGAAGTCATTGCTGTTGGAACGTGTTTTGACGGATTAAGAAGGCTGAAAAGAGAACAGCTGATCTACGGCCCACTGATGGATACTATTAAAGACGGCACTATGCATGCTGTTAGTATTCGTGCATTCACACCTGATGAATGGCAAAAAGAGCGCAAATTTATTCTTCCACAATAACGGAGTGCCGCAATGGATCAGTTTGTTATCCAAGGTGGCACCACTTTAGCCGGTGAAGTCACTATTTCAGGGGCTAAAAACGCAGCCCTACCTATTTTATTCGCCGCTCTGCTTGGCGATGGTAAAAGCCGTTTTTCTAATGTACCGCACTTACGCGATATAGGTACCACAGAAGCCTTATTAAAAACACTGGGCGCTGAAGTTGAGTGGGACGGCGATATCTTAGAAATCAACGGAGCAACGGTAAATAGCGTGCTTGCACCTTATGAACTCGTTAAGCAAATGCGTGCGTCGGTACTGGCGTTAGGCCCATTAGTTGCCAGATTTGGTCAGGCGCAAGTTTCCCTACCGGGAGGGTGTGCTATTGGTGCTCGTCCAGTCGATCTGCATATTTCAGGCCTTGAGAAAATGGGCGCTAAGATCAAAGTTGAGAATGGTTATATCCATGCGGTAACCGAAGGTCGTCTTCGGGGAGCCGAGATCTTTATGGAAACCGTCAGCGTTGGTGCTACTGAAAACTTATTGATGGCTGCAACCCTCGCCGATGGTAAAACTGTGATAGATAATGCTGCGCGAGAGCCAGAGATTATTAACTTAGCTGAATGCTTAGTTGCCATGGGTGCCAAGATCAATGGTGCAGGCTCTAGCCGAATTGAGATAGAAGGCGTTGAGCGTCTTAATGGTTGTGAGCATAAAATCCTTCCTGATCGCATCGAAACAGGGACCTTTTTGGTTGCTGCGGCAATGGCAAAAGGCGAAGTACTATGTAAAAACACGGATTATCATAGTCTTGAACCTGTGCTTGAAAAGCTACGTGCCGCCAATGCTATTGTTGAGGTAAGTGAAGACAGTATTTATGTGGATATGCGTCAACGCGCTTTGAAAGCCGTTAATATTAAAACCATGCCACATCCTGGCTTTCCAACAGACATGCAAGCTCAGTTTACTGCATTAAATGTGGTGGCTGAAGGTAGCGCGACAATCACAGAAACTATCTTTGAAAACCGCTTTATGCATGTGCCAGAGTTACAGCGTATGGGCGCGAATATTCGTTTAGAAGGCAACACTGCAATCTGTGGTGAGACAGAGTCGTTATCTGGTGCACAGGTAATGGCAACCGATTTACGCGCTTCAGCGAGTCTTATCCTAACGGGTATTGTTGCAACAGGCGAAACCATCGTAGATCGCATCTATCATGTTGATAGGGGCTATCAGAAGATAGAAGATAAGCTAAGCCGTTTAGGTGCAAATATAAAACGCCGTAAAACCTGAGCATAATTAAGCAAATTGGTAAAAAACGAAAAGCGTCTTCCGGGACGCTTTTTGCTTAACCTTTTTGTCCTAATATAGTCCAGTTTCGAGTTCTGCGACTTCCACCGTAATGGTGAGGCGCTGACCACCTCTGAGTACTTCAAACTCGAGTTTAGTACCAGGCGCAGTATTGCCTATCGTCTTCAATGTCTTTTGCGGATTAGTCACAGGCTCTCCACCTACTTTAACCACAATATCATGCTCTTTCATACCAGCTTGCCATGCGGGACCTAGGGGGTCTAATTCACTCACAGCAAGGCCGACAATAGGTGTGTAAAGATCCGTTACGCTTTTACCTGTATTATCAACTGGCGTGCCTCTAAAGCCGAGATAGCCTCGGATCACTCTACCATCCATAATGAGTTTATGCATGACGTCCAGTGCAAGATCATAAGGGATAGCAAACGAGATACCTTGGATATCAATGTTCAAGCGCGTGCGAAATTGTGCAGAGGTAATGCCAACTAGCGCGCCATTAGAATTGACAACGGCACCACCTGAGTTACCAACATTAATCGCGGCATCCATTTGCAGCAAATTATTGAACTGACTTTCAGTGAGAGTCTGTTTGCCCGTTGCACTGATAATACCTTGGGTAATGGTTTGTCCAATGTTCAATGGGTTACCAATTGCGAGCACTATATCTCCAACTCGTGGTGAGTAGTCGTGATCGATAGGAATGACAGGCAAATTCTCAGCTGGAATTTTTAATAAAGCTAAGTCCGTAATCGTGTCAAAGCCTATCAGTTGCGTATCACTATACTGGCGGCCATCAGGAAGAAGCACAATGATTTGGTCGGCATTGTTCACCACATGATAGTTTGTCAGTATGTAGCCATCTCGGCTCATAATAACACCAGAGCCAAGTTCTCTAACCGTGCTTTGGCGCTGATATCTTGGCTGATTGCTAAAGCCCTCGGAAAAAATCGTCACGACCGCTGGAGCCGTTTTTTCTACAGCATCAGCAAAACTCATATGATGGGCCTGAATATGTGGGGCCTCAAGTTTTGGCAAGTTATCCCTCAGCTCAGGATTAAACCAAATGATGATAAAAGCGATCCCAAGTCCGGCAAGCAGCGGTGGAAAAATGAATTTAATTAATTTGAACACAAGAGCTTATATTTATCGTTATCTAATACTGCTAATAATGACACAAAAAAAAACACAGCGACAAGTTTCGCTGTGTTTCATTTTTAATATTTGTCTATTTCGTTACTGAATGAGGTAGAAAACAGTCTCGCGATCGCGTTTAATCCCAAGTACGATATTACCCTTAATACCATTAATTAGTTTAGACATCTCTTTAACACTAGTGACACGTTGGCGATTCACTTGCATGATCACATCGCCTTCTTCAAGGCCAACACGTGCAGCTGGTGAGCGAGGTTCTACTGAGGTAATGACGACACCTTCATTGCCATTGCGCTCGCCACTCTCTAGTACCGCGCCTCGTAGGTTTGGATGTACATCCTCTGCATTCGCCTGTTCTTCTTGTTTACCACCAAGCTCTACGTCGATAAACTTGGTTTTGCCATCACGGTAGACACCAAGTCGTACCTCACGACCTTCACCCATCGTAGCCACTTTACCGTGGAGTTCATTAAAGCTTTCAATGTCGTCGCCGTTTAGGCTGACAATGACATCATTGGCTTTCAGACCCGCTTTGTCTGCTGCTGAATCTTCAACTACGCGCATGACATAAGCACCGCGCTTAACATCAAAACCTTGTGCTTTAGCAAGACCAGCATCTAAAGTACGACCCAATATACCCAATGAACCGCGACGAACTTCTCCGTACTCAACAATTTGATCCACTAGGTTTTTCATCATGTTTGATGGAATAGCAAAGCCGATCCCGACATTACCGCCAGATGCGCCTAAAATCGCAGTGTTGATACCAATCAGTTCGCCGTTTAAGTTAACGAGTGCACCACCTGAGTTACCTTGGTTGATTGCCGCATCTGTTTGAATAAAGTCTTCATAGCCTTCGATATTTAAGCCGCTACGGCCTAGTGCACTGATGATGCCTGAGGTGACGGTATGACTTAATCCAAATGGATTACCAATAGCAACGGAAAAATCACCCACTCTCAACTTGTCTGAATTAGCGAGTTTGATTTCTGTTAGGTCTTCGCCGTCGATTTGTAGCAATGCGATATCGGATTCGGCGTCGCTACCGATTAATTTGGCCTCAAACTCTCTGCCATCCTTTAAAGTGACCAGCATTTCGTCTGCATCATCAATAACGTGATTATTTGTAACGACATAGCCTTTATCTGCATCAATGATGACACCTGAGCCGAGGCCACTAAAAGGGCGCTTTTGGCTACGTGGTTGCGGTTGTCCAAAGAAAAAGTCGAAAGGGTCGACACGGCGACGCACTTCTTTAGCACCTTTTACTTGGATACTAACAACGCCCGGAGCGACCTTTTCGAGCATAGGTGCTAGCGTTGGTAATTGCTGGCCGTCTACGGCAACAGGAAGTTTGGCCATGCTTTGCTGCGGTAACAGCAATAAGCTAGAAGAAAGTAAAGCGGCCGATAACAAAGATAGTTTAAATTTCATAGTCGTGAAGTACTCCGCTATTAGCGTTAATATAAGTTATAAGGGGCTGCTAACAAGCCCCTAGAATCAATAACTTCTTTTAAAGACTATGGGGTCAACAAAAAGTTTCATCAAGAGGCTTTAATTTGCTCACTTTCTTTTTTTTGACCAGAAAATAACCCAGTTTCACCTTCGGCATAGTCACTCGGTGGAGCTTCAAAACTTGGGTCTTGCTTACGTCTTCTCTCTGGGCGTGCTTGAAGAGAAGCTTGTAGTTGTTCTGTGGTTTCTTTCGAGAAAAAAGGATCCGCAGGATGAGATGGACGATCCTGTGTCAGTAGTTGGTTGGTTTCTTCCACGTGGGTAAGCAGTTGTTGATAACTATCCTGCATTTTATTTACTAGCTTTTTGGTGCTAGCTAGGTGATCTGATACGTCTTGACGATATTGCTCAAGGTCGTGTTTAGCTTGTTGTGCTTGCACTTCCAGTTCGTCGTGTTTGAACTGCTTTTTCGTTACAAAGCCACCTAAAAAGAATGCAGCAATGGCAACAATGATCAGTAATCCAAGCCAAGTAACGGTAGTCATAGGTTTCTCCCTGTGTGCCTCAACGGCAAATAAAATTAAAACTCTGTTAGAGTTAAATATACGCTGTGAATACAGTCGTGTTAATATAACCTACAAACAAATCGTAAAAAAATATTTAAGTCGATGACGCCTTGGGAAAAATATCAGCAAGATCTACAACGTGATGATTTTCAATATGACAGCGCGCAAGAAAATGCCGTAAAGCATTTACAGCGATTGTATGACGACCTTATCAATCAGCCCCCGGTCAAACAAAACTTTCTCTCGCGCTTGTTTGGTAAAGCTGAGCCGCCAAAAGTGAAAGGGTTGTACTTTTGGGGAGGAGTAGGGCGCGGTAAAACTTATCTGGTTGATACCTTTTTCGATGCGTTGCCGACGGAGCGCAAAATGCGGGTGCATTTTCACCGCTTTATGCATCGTGTTCACGCAGAGCTAAAAAAGCTTAATGAAGTGAAAAATCCTCTGGAAAGCATCGCTGATACGTTCAAATCTGAAACTGACATTATTTGCTTCGATGAATTTTTCGTGCAAGACATCACTGATGCCATGTTACTGGGTGGATTAATGCAGGCGCTGTTTGCGCGCGGTATCGTGTTAGTGGCCACATCGAATATTGTGCCTGATGATTTGTATAAAAATGGCTTACAGCGTGCGCGATTCTTACCCGCCATTGAATTGGTAAAAGCCAATACTGAGGTTGTTAATGTGGACTCGGGTATTGACTATCGCTTACGCACGTTGGAACAAGCGGAAATTTTTCACAGCCCACTTGATAAACAAGCGGATGAAAACTTATTCGACTACTTTAACAAACTCTCTCCGGAGCCAGGTAAAGCCGAACAGGCGATTGAGATTGAAGGTCGGATGATCCAAACTCGAATGGTGTCTGATTGTATTGTTATGTTTGATTTCCCTGCGCTATGTGAAACCGCTCGCTCGCAAGTGGATTACATGGAGATCAGTCGCTTATATAACACAGTGATTCTATCTAATGTGAAGCAAATGGGTCAGCAAAACGATGACGCGGCAAGGCGCTTTATTGCGCTCGTCGATGAGTTTTATGAGCGCAATGTGACGCTTATCATCTCGGCTGCAGCGCCTATTACTGAACTTTATACCGAAGGTACATTGAATTTTGAGTTCAAACGCTGCATTAGCCGCTTGCAAGAAATGCAATCCCATGAATATTTAGCAAGAGAGCATTTAGCCTAACGGCAATTACTTTTTTGTTAAGAGGACTGGTTCGGTGTGGGTGTTTGTAAATATCCTATTTGAACGAGTCCTTGTCACGCACACGTCGTCATTTCGTTGGATTTTTTGCCTTTTCTATTTTTTTCGAAATTCTTCAGATTTTCTTGTAGAAAAAAGCACCAAGCGCTGGTTTTCACCCAGAAGGCTTGCTATAATCCGCGGCCTGCCACGTTGCGTTCTATTGCCCTCGTCGGCTTAGCCACTGACTTGAGCGGCATAAAAGTCTTAAACTCGAAGGGGTTAAAGCAAATACAAGTAGAGCGGTAGTCCAAGGACTGCCTGTGGTTTTAAAATTGAAAACTTTGGATTTTTATAATGAAAACGTTTGTTGCTAAACCAGAAACTGTAAAACGTGACTGGTACGTAGTTGACGCTGAAGGTAAAACTTTAGGTCGCATCGCTACTGAAATCGCTCGTCGCCTTCGCGGTAAGCACAAAGCTGAGTATACTCCACACGTTGACACTGGTGATTACATCATCGTAATCAACGCTGAGAAAGTTACTGTAACTGGTAACAAAACTCAGGACAAAATGTATTATGCTCACTCTGGTTACCCAGGTGGCCTTAAGTCTATCAACTTTGAGAAACTTCAAGCTAAAAAGCCTGAAATGATCATCGAGAAAGCGGTTAAAGGCATGTTACCTCGCGGTCCTCTAGGTCGTGAAATGTTCCGTAAACTTAAAGTTTACGCTGGTAACGAGCACAACCACGCTGCACAGCAGCCTCAGGTTCTAGACATTTAAGGAGCACTATCATGGCAAATCAATACTACGGTACAGGTCGTCGTAAAAGTTCAAGTGCTCGCGTATTCCTACGCCCAGGCACTGGCAACATCGTAATCAATAAGCGCTCTTTAGAAGAGTTCTTCGGTCGTGAAACTTCTCGCATGGTTGTTCGTCAGCCTCTAGAGCTAGTTGAAATGACAGAAAAGTTTGACCTATACATCACTGTTGCAGGTGGTGGTACAACTGGTCAAGCGGGTGCTATCCGTCACGGTATCACACGTGCACTAATGGAGTTTGACGAGTCTCTACGTCCAGCTCTACGTAAAGCTGGCTTTGTTACTCGCGATGCTCGTAAAGTTGAGCGTAAGAAAGTTGGTCTTAAGAAAGCACGTAAGAAGACACAGTTCTCTAAGCGTTAATTTATTACGTTTCAAGAATTCAAAAACCCAGCTTATGCTGGGTTTTTTGTTTTTAGCTTCTCCTATGTACATCAATCTCTCGTATTTACGAGGTATCTAATTCGTTTTGTCCTACTTATTTGCTCAAAAATATCGCGTCGAGTTAAAAAAGTTCAATAAATATAATAATTAGTGCAATTCGAGCGGTAACTTGGCGGTTTTTTTTGCTACAATTGGCGAAGCAAGTAGAAAGACCTGAGATCCAGTCACGCGATTTGGTGCGTATCCTTAGTCGGGGGGTTGATCTTAGTCAGTATATTGTTGTGTCAGATGCGATATCATAAATACTCGGTTTCATGCTCGAAGTAATCATAGATGATTTTCTGCGGGTTTATTCGGGCATGGATCTGGAATAACCTTGTTTTAATCAAGGTATTTATTTATGATCGCGTCTATTTTGTAATTTCTTAAATTAACCTGCTGTAACTGATGTTCTCAATATAGCAAGTGTTGGGAATCAAGTGGAGATAAGTGGATGAGCAATGCGCCTGTAGACAACAGCCGACGTCGCTTTTTAACTATCGCTACCTCTGTTGTAGGTGGCGTTGGTGCGGTTGGAGCTGCTGTTCCTTTTATTGCGTCCTGGAATCCAAGTGAGCGAGCTAAATCTGCAGGTGCGCCTGTAGAAGTAGATATCAGCAAGCTTGAGTCTGGACAACTTATTCGTGTTGAGTGGCGAGGCAAACCAGTTTGGATTGTTAATCGTACACCAAAAATGCTAGAACAAATGAAGCAACACGAAGACCAACTTCGTGATCCTAACTCTGAAGAGCCACAGCAGTTGGCATCTGCGCAGAACGGTTTCCGTTCTAAGCGACCTGAGCTTTTCGTCGCAGTTGGGATTTGTACTCACTTAGGATGTTCACCATCTTTCCTTAACGGAAGCTTTGGTGAAAAAGTAGAAGGCACTGATAGTGGTTTCTTCTGTCCTTGTCACGGTTCGAAGTTTGATATGGCGGGGCGCGTATTCCAAAACGTACCTGCACCTCTAAACTTAGAGATCCCTCCGTATACCTTTATTGACGACACTACCATTTTGGTAGGTGAAGAAGAAGGGGTTGCATAATGTCTGTTAATGTAGATAAAGCAGCAAATACGGGCGTTGTGGGTAAAGTTGTTGATTGGATTGATGCTCGTATTCCGATGACTCGCGTCTGGAATATGCACATTGCTCAATACCCAGCGCCAAAAAACTTTAACTTCTGGTATTTGTTTGGTTCACTCGCCATTCTAGTACTGGTAAACCAGATTGTAACGGGTATCTGGCTAACCATGAACTTTGTACCTTCTGCTGAAGGTGCATTTGCATCAGTAGAATACATCATGCGTGATGTTGAATATGGTTGGTTATTGCGATACCTACACTCTACCGGCGCATCCGCATTCTTTATCGTGGTCTATCTTCACATGTTCCGCGGTATGATCTACGGTTCTTATCAAAAGCCACGTGAATTACTGTGGTTGTTCGGTATGTTTATCTTCCTAGCACTAATGGCTGAAGCTTTCATGGGCTACTTATTGCCATGGGGTCAGATGTCTTTCTGGGGTGCTCAGGTAATCATTTCATTATTCGGTGCAATCCCTGTAATTGGTGATGACCTAACGCTTTGGATCCGTGGTGACTACGTTATTTCTGGTGCAACGCTTAACCGCTTCTTTGCACTACACGTTATTGCACTACCATTAGTACTGGTTATCTTAGTATTCCTTCATATTGTCGCACTGCACGAAGTAGGCTCAAACAACCCTGACGGTGTTGAGATCAAGCGCAAGAAAGGCTCTGTAGCTGAGGAAGATAAACCTAAGTTTAAATTCCATGAATACTACACGGATAAAAAAGATATTGTGGATGCAATTCCATTCCACCCTTACTACACAGTAAAAGATGTCTTAGGTGTTGCTGGCTTCTTAATTTTCTTCTGCGCAATTGTGTTCTTTGCACCAGAAATGAATGGTTTCTTCCTTGAAGCGCCAAACTTTGAAGCTGCAAACCCGCTAAAAACGCCAGAGCACATTTTCCCAGTTTGGTACTTTACGCCATTCTACGCGATCCTTCGTGCTATTCCTGATAAGTTGATTGGTGTACTAGCAATGGGCGCTTCAATCGTAGCATTGGCACTACTGCCTTGGATTGACCGTGGTTCGGTTCGTTCAATTCGCTACCGTTGTGGTTTCCATAAGTTGAACATTGCTCAGTTTGTTGTCACATTCGTTATCCTTGGTTGGATTGGTGCAACACCACAAACTGACTTTAAAACGCTATTGTCGCAAATTACGACAGTAACTTATTTTATGTTCTTCGTGTTGCTATTCTTCTACAGTAAAAACGAGAAGACAAAGCCACTACCAACGAGGTTGACGAAATGATGAAAAAGCTAGTAATCGGTTTATTCGCATTGTTGCCAACGTTATCGATGGCAGCGGGCCCATCAGTACCTTTGATGGAAGCAAACAACGACTTAACTGATAAAGCATCTTTACAGCGTGGCGCTAAGTTATTTATGAACTACTGCCTTGGCTGTCACCAAATGCAATATCAGCGTTATGAGCGTACTTTCCGTGACATCGGTATTCCAACTGAAATTGGTCAAGAAACGCTTATTTTCGATGGTTCAAAAGTAGGTAGCCATATTAAAAACTCTATGGCTAAAGATGATGCAGCAAAATGGTTTGGTGCTGCGCCACCGGACTTAACACTTATCTCTCGTGTTAAGTCTCCGGACTACATCTATACTTACTTGAAGTCATTCTATAAAGATGAGTCTCGCCCATTTGGTGTGAACAACGTTGTTTTCCCATTGGTGGGTATGCCTCACGTACTACAAGAGTTACAAGGCTTGCCAACACCGATCACTGAAGAAGTGGAAGAACACGGTCACACAGTGACTAAAGTTGTCGGCACTGAAACAGATGGTACCGGTGAGATGAGTGTTGATGAATATGACCAAGCAGCACGTGACCTGACAAACTTCTTAGCTTATGTAGGTGAGCCTTCTCGCCTAGAGTCAGAAGCTATTGGTATTAAGGTTATTGGTTTCTTAGTTATCTTCTTCATCCTGGCATTCTTCTTGAAGAAAGAATACTGGAGAGATGTTCATTAATTTGAATATTCAAAGGTAATTTTTGCAATAGGGGCGTTCGCCCCTTTTGCTGTTTAAAGTGATTTAATTACTTTTAGTTTTTTAATGGAGGTAGGCATGGCCGTTGCTGCCAATAAGCGCCCTGTAATGACACTTTTTTCTGGGTCAAACTGTATGTACAGTCACCAGGTACGTATTGTACTTGCTGAGAAAGGTGTAAGTGTTGATATTCATCAGGCTGAAAAGGACAACTTACCAGAAGCTCTACACGAGATTAACCCGTATGGCACTGTTCCTACGCTAATCGATCGTGAGCTTGGCTTGTACCAAGCGAATATCATTATGGAGTATCTAGACGAGCGCTTCCCGCATCCTCCTCTGATGCCTGTGTACCCAGTAATGCGTGGTCGTAGTCGTTTAATGATGCACCGCATTGAAACTGACTGGTATTCACTTGCTGAAAAGATCACTGCGGGTGGTGATGAAGCGGCTCAAGCTCGTAAAGAGTTAACTGAAGCGCTGCTAGCTGTAGCACCTATCTTTAATGAAGCACCTTACTTCATGAGTGAAGAGTTCAGCCTAGTTGATTGTTATTTAGCTCCACTACTTTGGCGTTTACCACAGCTTGGTATTGAGCTGAATGGCGCTGGTAGCAAAGAGCTAAAAGAGTATATGCTGCGTTTATTTGAGCGTGACTCATTCCAAGCATCGCTAACTGATGCAGAGCGTGAGATCAGATCGTAATGACGTCTAATCGTCCTTACTTACTACGCGCGTTTTACGAGTGGATTGTCGATAACGAATGTACACCGCATTTAGTGGTGAACGCAGACTTTCCCTCAGTACAGGTTCCAACACAATTTGTGCAAGAAGGGCAAATTGTGTTGAACGTAAGCCCGTCTGCTGTGACGAATTTCTCTATGGACAATCAAGCGCTGAGCTTTAACGCTCGGTTTGGTGGTCAACCGATGCAGGTATATGTGCCTAACGGTGCAGTATTGGCTATCTATGCAAGAGAAAACGGTGAAGGGACGGTATTTACACCTGAAGAAGAAATCTTTGAAGATGAAGAGTTTGATTTGGTAGAAGAGACGGATGTCTCACAATCGCCAGAGACTAAGCCAGAACCTGAAAAGAAAAAAGGTTCTCACCTTCGAGTGATAAAATAAAAAAACCTGCGAATGCAGGTTTTTTTATGGCTATACGTTATTGTTTATATGTACTCAAAGGCTTTGATCACACGTTTTACACCATTAATATTTCTGGCGATTTCTACCGCTGAGTTTGCTTCTTGCTTGGAGACTAGACCCATTAAGAACACTTCTGCATTCTCGGTAACTACCTTAATATTTGCGCCATTGACTTCGTCGGCTGCCAATAGTTTGGTTTTAACTTTGGAGGTCAGCCACGTATCATGTGTTTGCGTCGTGATGCCGATGTTTGAGCTTATTCTCAACTGATTATGTACTTGCTTAATCCCAGCAACGTTCTGTAGTGCACGCTCAGCTTCCGTTTTCATTTCTTGATTAGTGACCTGACCAATCATTAATACTACGCCATTAACACTCACCAGCGTGATATTGGCATGATCTGCAAGGCGCTTAATCTCTTTAATGGCAAGCGTACCTTTGATCTCGATATTGTTATCGTCAATTTGTGCACCGATAGTGCGTCTATCATTTGCAGCAGATACCGCACCGGCTGTACCAGCAACTACTGCAGCAGCACACCCTTGTAGTAACAAGATGGCTGCAAGTAAAGAGGTTATTCTCATCATTATACTTCGTCCTGAGGGAATAAAATTGCGTCGATTAGCTCACTTAAACAGTGAGTATTGAATAGTTGTGACTCGATTATCCGGCTTGGGCGTTTACTAGGGATCCGGATCTCTACGTCCTGTGGACCCAAGAGGCCAGTGATTTCACCACCATCATCGCCAACTAAGGCGATGACTTTCATATCTCTCGTAAGAGCCGCTTCCACTGCGCCAATAACCGCCTTTTCTTGCCCGTTTATGGCATACGCCACCAGCAAGTCACCTTGCTGCGCGAATGCGCGTATTTGCTTGGCAAAGCGCTCTCTGGCTTTGCCATTTTCTGGTGACGCCAGATTATATTGCTCATTCGTTAGTGCAATCGCGGGCAGACACGGGCGTTCGGTTTCGTAAAAGTTGCTTAAGATGGTTGCGAAGTGGTGCGCCAACATATGATTACTTGGCGCGCCGCAGCAGATGATTTTATTGCCATTGATCAGGCTCTGAGCCATAGTCATAGCTGCGGTTTCTAGCGCTTTAGGCAATACTTCGCCCGCCGCTATCTGCGCTTGAATTGACTCTGTAAATATAGACTTTATAGATTCTTGCATGCTAAAAAATATTTCTAATCCAGTTTATTTCAGGGGGATCGGCCCCTTGAATGGCAACAAAGTCGACTCTAAGTTGCGTGTTATGCAAATTTTGCTGTGCTAAATAATTATAAATACTACGCTTTAATCTTTGAAGCTTAGTTTTTGATAGTGCGTTAATTGCGCCACCAAAGTGGCTGCTATCGCGATACTTTACTTCAATAAACACTAAGGTTTGCGACTCTTGCATAATGAGATCTATCTCTCCGTATTTACAGAGATAGTTTCTGGTGACGGGGGTTAGTCCTTGTTTTACCAAGAATTGCTCCGCAATCAACTCAAAATGCTCGCCCTTACTTCGTGTATTGCTAAATAGTCCTTTAAACATACAGATATCCTATCTGATCAAAGAGTCTCCCGCAGGTTTCTCTTGTTGCATAAATAATGGTAGTGGAGGCTGTTCATCTAAGCTCACCAAACGAATTTGTTTATTATGATACTGTGCCCAACTGAGCTTTCGCACAACATCACTACCACCGCGAATGCTGAGTTGGCCGGTTAAGCCATCAAAACTTTTACCCGAGAGCCAAGCCAGTTGGCGCAGCTCGGGGACTAAATTCGTGGCGTCATATGCCATTGCAAACAAGCGCTGCTCTAAGTCGGCCTGCTCAGGCCATAAAGATTGATAGGCATCTCGAAGCGGTGCTTTTTCAACAGCACCCGGTAGCATCCAAGGTTGCTCGGTAAAATAAAGTCCTTCTAAATCGCCCTTATCAGTAACATCAATTTGTTTACTATAGCTGCGAGAGCTTGCATATAAAGGGATCCTATCGGCAAATGTACTGACATTGACGTCTAAATAAGGTTTGAGCAGTCTAGTTTCCATTGCATCACCTAAAATATAGATGGCATCAATGTCGCGTCTAGAGCGTGTTTCGCTTTTGACCTCTTTGCGAAATAGACTTTTGATGACGCTAGTGCGTGCTTTGGATACATCGACCTCTAAAATATCCGTGATGACATCCGCCATGTTGGTACTATTGGTATAATAACCCACTTCTGGTGCGGCCTCACTGTAGCGTTTCCAACCTTGATCAAAATACTCAATTAAACGCTTACCAGAAGCATTCGCTGGAGCCAGTAACATGGGTTTTTTATAGCCTTTAGCAAGAAAGTGCTTCATTGCTTGCTCGACTTCATGCTCAGGATTAAGCGCAAAAAAGTACTGTTCACTACTGCTAGGCGTAAGGGTTTCGCGAGCATTTAAAAATAAGGTGGGGTAAGCCGCAAAACCTGTATCTGCGAGTAGTTTTTCAACGTTGGATTTTAATAATGGACCAATGACAAAATCGACATTTGCCTCAGCAAGTTGCGTTACGATTTCAGACTCGGATGCCATTTCATCAATGAAGAAGACTTCTTCAATCGCCCCTTCGTCGGTGGCAGCTAAAAAACCATTTTTCAAGGCTGTGCCGAGTCGCTCGCTCGCACCAGATTGTGGTAATAACACCGCAAGTCTTTTAACCTGGTAAGGTTCAAGCGCAACCGCGCCTTGTAAATCTTTAGGCAGCAAAGCAACCGCAGGGTGATTAGTAAAACGACGACGCCAATTATTCATGGCTTGGTCGAGCTGGACGCTCGAACCCAAATAAATTTGTTGATATTTAGCCAGTGTTACCCAACCACGTTGTAAAACAGAGCCAGAATCAAAGCGCTCTAGGGCGTAACTTGATAGCTGCTGTAGCGCGAGCCAAATCTCTTCGTTTAGCCCCGCCACCGCTAAGTTATGTTCATTGGCAATATCGGCCGCTTTAAAGTATCCAACCAATGCTTTTTTTGGTAGTTGCTGAGAGGCATAAATACTACCCAGTAAATACTCATACCAAGCTTGGTGTTCAGGGGTGTTGAGTCGGCCCTCTAGCGTATTTAGTATGGCTAACGCATTGGCATACTGCGACAATTCTTTGCGAGCAAGTGCGATGTATAATTTGTTTTGAATATGATCAACACTGGCTTTAGCTTCCATCGCTAAACCAATTTGCTCTAATATTTGCCAGTCTTTTTCTAAGATAGCAGCGTCTCTGGCGGCATATAGCAATTGGATTTTGGCAACGCCTTCTTTACTCTGCGCCTTTGCAAATAAAGACGCGGCATTGTCATCCGATTGGCTAACGGCTTTAGTTGTTTTAGTTTCTTGGGCGGATTTGGTGACATTTGTGCTTGTACTACAAGCGGATAACCCCGACAATATGGCAACTAAAAGCGCTATCTTTTTAAACTGCACAGGCAAACCTTCTTTTTCACGACTGAGTGGATATCTTACTGACTGATATTGGAGAGCTCAATGGCTAATCTTCACAACGAAAACAAAATCGGCACCCTACATATTGTAGCGACACCAATAGGTAATTTAGATGACATCAGTGAACGTGCACTGAAAGTGTTAAGTCAGGTCGATTTAATCGCTGCCGAAGATACGCGCCACACCGGTAAATTATTGAGCCACTTTAGCATTAAAGCAAAAACTTTTGCACTGCATGATCACAACGAGAAGCAAAAAGCGCAGCAAATTTTAGATTGGTTAAACGAAGGTAAAGACATCGCGTTAGTATCTGATGCGGGGACGCCGCTTATCAGCGATCCAGGCTATGCCGTGGTTAACCTGTGTCGTGAAGCAGGTGCTACCGTCACACCCGTTCCTGGCGCATGTGCCGCCATTGCTGCCGTGAGTTGTTCGGGCTTACCAACAGATAAATTCCAATTCGTGGGATTTTCACCAGCAAAAAGCCAAGCGCGTCAGCAATTTTTTAAAGATGCAGTCGCCTCTGGCATCACCAGTATCTTGTACGAAAGCACCCACCGCATTATGGCAAGTCTAGAAGATATGAAAATCGCGCTGGGCGAAACACAACAAGTCGTTTTTGCTAAAGAACTGACCAAAACCTATGAAACCTTTTTCAGTGGCACGGTTACTGAGCTCATTGAGTTTTTAACCACAACGCCTGAAAAGCAAAAAGGCGAATTGGTGTTGATGCTACCCGGTGAACAAAGAGATGAACAAGCATTAACGCCAGAAGCGAAAAAGCTCATTGAGTTACTAGAGCCAGAAATGCCATTGAAGAAGGCCTGCGGCGTGGCAGCTGAATATTTAGGGCTAAAAAAGAACGCCTTGTATAAGGCTATCATTGCCGAGCGAGAAGCGTAATACACGCAATTTATCGCGTGCGTTATTGCATTAAAGTGCGTATAATCGCCCGCCTGAGTCAGCCGGATAATCGCTGCCTGTGACGAAAATGATCAGGGGGAGGAAAGTCCGGGCTCCAATGGGCAGGGTGCCAGCTAACGGCTGGGGGGCGTGAGCCTACGACAAGTGCAGCAGAGAGAAGACCGCCTAAGTCCTTCGGGACCGGTAAGGGTGAAAGGGTGCGGTAAGAGCGCACCGGGCCACTGGTAACAGTTGGTTGCAAGGTAAACTCCACCCGGAGCAAGACCAAATAGGGTTCCTTATGGTGTGGCCCGCATCGGAACCGGGTAGGTTGCTCGAGCCTAGGAGCGATCCTAGGCCTAGACGAATGATTATCGATCTCCTTCGGGAGTGAACAGAACCCGGCTTATAGGCTGACTCACACCTCAAGCGTAAACATCCCAACATGAGATGTTTACGCTTGAGACTCCCACTTTATCACCTCTCGGTTACTTTGTTAAAAACGCCATTTATTTGTATATCTCACCACTTTTCGTTAATTTATTCACCAATTTTCACTCGCTGAATTTATTTAACTGACTGATAGATAATAATTTTTAAGGTTGGTACAATAATTGGAGAGATAGAGCTATCTCTCAAACGAAAATGAGTAACGGAACTATCATGTACAAGAACAACAAAGTTTTACTATCAACCCTGTTATGGTTTGGTACGCTTTTATGGTCGGCATTATTTTCATCCTTAGTGAAGGCTGAGTCGGTAGACAAGCTGATCAAAACCCTCATGAAAGAAAGGCACATTCCGGGCTTACAGTTGGCCGTGGTTAAGGACGATAAAATTATTAAGCAAGGAAGTTATGGTTTTGCAGACTTACAGCACCAAGTGCCTGTGACTGAGCAGACGTTATTTCCGATTAACTCGATGACAAAGGCGTTTACCGGCGTTGCGATTGTACAGCTCGCTGAACAAGGTTATCTCAACATTGACGATGAAATTGGTAAGCACTTACCCGATTTACCAAAGGCTTGGCAGCAACTCAAAATTAACCAATTAATGGGTCACACCACAGGTTTGCCAGCGATCTTAGCATCAAATTATGCCCTAGAAACCATTGTACCGAATGATATTGATGCCTCATGGCAAGCTGTGCAAAAGCAGCCTCTTCAATTTACACCTAACTCGCGTTTTAGTTATAACCAAACCGGTTATGTGATTTTGGGTAAAATCATTGATAAATATGCACCTGAAGGGTTTCCTGCTTTTATTACCAAGATGCAGTTAGCACGTGCCAATATGCCAAAGACAGCGCAGGCAGGTTTTGATTATCTTGAATTTATGGTGCCAAATCAGGCTCGCCAATATATTCATTTAGGTGAGGGAAATTACAAAAACTTTTACGGCGAATTCCCATATATGCTAAGAACCGCAGCGGGAATGAGTTCAACCGCAACTGAACTGGCTAACTATGTTGTATCACTACAAAAAGGCGAGCTGGTTAAAGAGTTGGATATGCTATGGACGCCAGTTAAGCTGAACAACGGACGCACAGAAGCCTTTAACACCAAAGAAAACGGCTATGCAATGGGCTGGCAAGTGATTCAGCGTAGATATCACCCAGCAATCAGCGCAAGCGGTGGAAACGCGACTACGGTGATCACCTACCCTGAAGACAAGGTTTCCGTGATTGTGCTTACTAACCTGTTGGGTGGATTACCCATTGAGTTTGTTGATGATATTGCCGCTTATTATATTCCCAACTTTAACGATGCTAGTAAGCAAAAGGCCTATCAGCCGATGGTGTACTTAAAGCAGCTTACAGATAAACAAGGCTTTACCGACTTTGCGGCTACGTTTGCAAAAGCGCAGCAAGATACAGGTGTAATGTATGATTTAGAGATCTTGGTGGAGTGGGGCAACAAGCTTGTCGAAAATGGCCAAGTTAATAATGGTATTGAAATCTTTAAGTTCGCACTGACACAAAATAACGAGCAGTCCTATTACCATAACAGCATCGCGCAAGCGTATGAGTTAAATAAGCAGTATGCACAAGCAATGGCGCACTATCGGCAGTTACTTGCGATAAACCCAAACAGTCAGTTCGCAAAAAATAAAGTAGCGGAAGTGAAGGAGTATCTTTAATTCACCATAAGACTGTGAAGGCAGCCTAAACAAATCGAAAGCCGCAAGTTCAATTACTTGCGGCTTTTTAGTATTGGCAATAAATCGCTGTCTATACTTAACGAAGTATTAGAAGCTGCGGTATACTACGCAATCACCTATTTGAGCTATGTACTGCTATAGACATAACTAGTACAGGTCATTGATAGTAAACCTGATTGAGAAAGTCATACCATGAGCCAACAACCTACTCCACCCTTTGAGCCACAAACACCTAATCACTGTGTTGATGCCTTTCGCCGCTTTAGCGTTGCACCCATGTTAGATTGGACGGATCGCCATTGTAGAACCTTTCACCGTAAGTTGACTAAACATGCGGTGCTTTATACTGAGATGATCACTACAGGTGCGATTATTTTTGGTAAAGGGGATTATTTGGCGTTTGGTGCGCATGAGTTACCGGTGGCGTTGCAGTTGGGGGGCTCTGATCCTAAGGCGTTGGCAGAGTGTGCTAAGCGTGCTGAGCAGTATGGCTACAGTGAGGTAAATCTAAATGTGGGTTGCCCGTCAGATCGTGTGCAAAATGGTCGCTTTGGGGCATGTTTAATGGCTGAGCCTCAGCTCGTTGCTGATTGTGTGGCGGCGATGAAGGCAGAAGTGAATATTCCGGTAACGGTAAAAACGCGCATTGGTATTGATGAACAAGATTCCTATGAGTTTCTTACGGCGTTGATTGAAGCCTCGCAGACGGTGGGCTGTGATGACTTTATCATTCATGCCCGTAAAGCTTGGTTGCAAGGCTTAAGCCCGAAAGAAAACCGTGAGATCCCACCATTAGATTATCCGCGCGTTTATCAATTAAAGAAAGACTACCCAGATCTGCATATTAGTATTAATGGTGGCGTTAAGGCTCTTGAGGAATGTCAGCATCATTTGGCTCACCTTGACGGCGTCATGGTTGGCCGTGAGGCTTATAGCAACCCGTTTATGTTGTCGCAGGTTGATGAGCTATTGTATGGCGAAGCTGCGTTTACGCAAACGCGCCATCAAGTGGTAAGAAGCATGTATGACTACTTTGAAAGTGAAATGTCGAATGGCGCAAACTTTTGGCATATTGCGCGTCACATGTTGGGTATTTTTCAAAATCAGCCCGGTGCGAGAGGATTCCGTCGTCATTTATCAGAAAATGGCCACAAAAAAGAGGCTGGAATAGAGGTGATGGAAAAGGCGCTGTCTTTTGTACCTGAAGTGTAAAATTTGTTATCTCAATTTAGTGTGTGAAAAAGACGATTTTATCGTCTTTTTCACTATTTAATGTATCTCAATAAATCTATTTTTCCTTTCAAAAAACCTTAACTCAATGATTTAATTTTGTTTTTATTTTTGGCACGGCTCTTGGAATAGTCTAACTATATTATAAAAGGAGCCGAACAATGACCATCATCAACAGAATTGAAGATCTTATCAAAGCAGAACTTAACGCATTACTAGACAAAGCAGAAGACCCACAAAAAATGGCAACTCAGTTAGTGCGTGATTTAGAAGAAGCGCTATCTGATTGTCGTGCAACGGCAGCTGAGCTTATTTGCCAACAAAAAGTAGCGCAGCGTCAAGCTGAGCAAGCAAATAAAGCTGCGGCAACGTGGCAAAGCAAAGCCGAACATGCTCTTGAAAAAGGTCGTGAAGATCTTGCCCGCTCAGCCCTTGAGCAAAAGCAGAGAGAAACCGAAAAAGCACAAGAAGCACAGCAAAAAATTGATGACCTAACGCCTGCACTTGAAAAGCTCAGCGCAGATGCGGACAAGCTGCAAAGCAAAATTCAGCAATTAAAGGCAAAAGAAAAGGCCATGTTGCGCCGCTTGGAAGCTGGTAAGGCAAGGTTAACCATCAAACAAACGCTGAATAGTGACGACATGCACTCTGCAACGCGCAAGTTCGACGAGTTAGAACGTAAGGTGGCGCGCCTTGAAGCTGAAGTCGAATCCTATGACTTAGGGCAGCCCGATGTATGGCAGCGCTTTGAAGATGAGCAAAAGCAACAACAAATTGACTATGAATTAGCCCAACTGAAGCAAAAAATGGCGAGCTAGGCTCGCCCACTGCAACGACTGAGTAATCAAAGCGAAAGGGGATAAAGATGAAAAATAGATATCAATCAACACTGTCTCAAATGAATAGTTCAAAGAAAATTGGTGGCGTATGTGCGCAACTCGCACAACGTTTTGATATGCCAATTTGGTTAACGCGTTTACTAACGGTATTGCTGTTTTTTAAGTTTCCAATGTTTGTAATGCTAGCGTATGGCGTCGCTTGGTTTGCAATGCCAAAAGCGCAATACGAAAACTAAGTAACGGCGACGAGGTAGGCACTATGAAAGTCGTGGCCGGTATATTATTAGCGCTGGTATTTTTATTGGCGCTATCTTGGGTGTCGCTGCCACTGGTATGGTTAGACATCAGCGATCTGCAACTCGATATGGGATTTGACCTAGGTTGGTTTGGCTTTGAAATACTCACGTTGCTATTTGCAATTGTAGCGCTGGTGGTGCTGGGAGCACTCTTGAGCGCAGGTGTTTTAGGGATGCTCCTTATTGTGTTCATTGGGCTAGTAATGACGTTGCTATTTAATTCGCTAATAGTGCTATTTCCACTCATCTGTATTATTGCAATTGTGTGGTTAGTGGTAGACAAATCTGCTCAAGCCAAAGTGTGAGCTGTGGGTTTTTGTTGGCGGTAGGAGATAAAAAACACGCTAAATTGGGATCTATGATATAGTTATTTGCAGTTATAAATCCAAGGAAAGCCAACATGAAATCAAGTGTAATCAAAACCTTAATTTTTGCTTTATCAACTTTTATCGGCTTTAACGCTTCAGCTCATCAAGGGCATGAACATGGTGAACATCACCATGGTTCGGAGCAACTTTCTGTTCACAACGCAACCGTGCGTACTTTTTTACCGGCAGCACCTTCAACTGCAGGTTATCTCGTTATTGAAAACCCAACGCAGCAAAATAAAGTGTTGGTTAAGGCTTCGCTTGAAGGCGTTAAGCGTGTTGAAATTCACGAGCATGTTCATAAAGAAGACATGATGAAAATGCAACGTGTTGACGAGCTAGCTATTCCTGCGGGTAAATCAGTGACATTCCAGCCAGGTGGTTATCACTTAATGGTGTTTGAACCGGTAGAAACATTAAAAGTCGGTGAAAAGCGTAAGCTTACGCTATATTTTGCTGATGGCGATAGGATCTTCACCATGGCGGAAGTTGTCGCACTTGCAGACATGTTTGGTGGCAAAGAAAAGTCAAACGCCGGACATCACTCTCATCACTAAAAACAGTGAGGTATTAAATGGGAAATCATACGGGAAAAATCATCTCTGGCATTATCGCTGTCATACTTCTGGGTTATGTTATAGCTGTATATTGGAGTGTGGAACCAGAGCAGTTTGACGTCGTCGCGGCTGCAAAAGCGGATGCGCAGAAAAATGGCAATACATTAGTCACTGGATATGTAACGACACATACCTTGATTAAAGTGACGGATACGCTTTTAAATAAGCCTGGTGGTTACTTGTCGAATGACATGATGCCACCAAGCGTAATGATGGATAACATGCCTGCTTGGGAGTACGGTGTGCTTGAGATGACACGAGATCTTACGCTTTCGATGCGTAAAGATTTTAGTCGTTCACAATCTCAATCGACAGAGCACCCGAGTTTAAAGCTAGCTCAGCCACAGTTTAATATCAGTTCAACAGCGTGGATGTGGCCAAGTGCTGAGGGTGAGTATCAAAAAGGTAATGATTTACTACGTCAGTATTTGACTCAAATTTCTGATAATAGTAACCGCGATAGCCAGTTTTATGCGCGTGCTGATAACTTGAGAGCTTGGTTAAAAGAGGCCGAAAAGCGCATGGGCAGCTTAAGCCAAAGATTAAGTGCGAGCGTAGGGCAAGACAGATTAAATACCGATTTAGCTGGGGATTCGGCAGCTGATCAAGCAACCATGACGCCAAGCCATAATATGGTGAAAACCTCTTGGTGGCAGATTGATGATGTATTTTATGAAGCCAGAGGCGCCACATGGGCGTTACTGCACTATATGAAAGCGGTAGAGCATGACTTTAGACCTGTGCTTGAAAAGAAAAATGCACTTGTCAGCCTACAGCAGATCATCAGAGAGTTAGAGGCGACTCAAGAGACGGTGTGGAGCCCTATGGTGTTAAACGGCAGTGGCTTTGGCTTGGTAGCGAACCACTCTCTGGTTATGGCAAATTATATTTCGCGAGCCAATGCGGCTCTCATCGAACTTAGTGAACTTTTAGCGCAAGGATAACATCATGAAAAAACACTTTTTAGCAGCGGCATTATCTCTCGCTTGCTTAGCACCTGCTGCACACGCAGACACGGTACTCGGGCTTTATGTCGGTGCAGAAGGGTGGGATACCGAAACCGAAGGTAGCTTTGCTGAAAAAGGCAATATGCAAACCTTTAACTTTGACGATGAAACTTTTACTAGTTTCTATGCTGCACTTGAGCACCCAGTACCGCTGGTACCAAATATCAAGTTACGCTATACCGAGCTTGAGTTAAATGGTCAAACGACGTTAACAGAGTCTTTTGACTTTGGCGGCCAAGTTTATACGGTAGGTACTGACGCGACAACAAACGCAGATCTAAACCACATCGACTACACATTGTATTACGAAGTGCTAGACAATGACTTGTTGACGTTAGACTTTGGTGTGAACTTTAAGCAGTTTGACGGTTCTATCATGGTAACTGGTACTGCAAATGGTCAAACACGCACAGAAGAAGTTGAATTCTCAGGCTTTGTTCCTCTCGGTTATTTGCGCGGTGAAGTGGGTTTACCACTTACAGGGCTAAGTGTTTTTGCCGAAGGCAGCATGCTTGCAATTGATGATAGCAAAATCCAAGATTATCAAATTGGTATCGCTTATGAGTTTATCGACAATATGGCTGTTGATGTTGCGGTAAAAGTGGGTTATCGCTCTATGGTACTTGAGCTAGATGATATCGATGATATCTACACTGACCTGGATGTCTCTGGTCCATTTGCAGGGATCCAACTACATTTCTAAGATAGTGTAGTTTACTCCTTTAGCGGCTTGGTACGAGTGATCGACCAAGCTGTTTTTGTTTGGTAAATAGAATAGTTTCTTTATCTCTCTTCCCACTCGAGAGAAAACTCGCTTTCAAAGGCCTTTTCTACAAGTTGCTTGTATTGTTTATTGATTGGACTTTGGAGTAATTTTTTTAGCTCGTCTCCGGTTTGCGTCAACTTGTAATAGCTCAGCACCAAGTCATTGGATTTGGCCGTTAAGGTCATTTTTTTACGTAAATACACCAGCTGCATTGACTGTCCTTTTTGTAGCGATGCGGACTCAATTTCTTGCCGATAAAGGATATTAATGTCCATCAGCGTAAGTATATTTGGGAAGTTGAGCCCAGCTTGGCTTAAGTTGATGGATTCGGTGCTGCCTTTACGTAGCAAATCAAAAATAGACGGCTTTTTATAGTATCCATGAAGAATAAGGTAGCTGTCTTCTTTTTCTAAGTAACCACACAACGGTGCACATCTTTGTAAAGCGGTTGCTTCACGCTGGGTCATCATCTTTAGGGTTTGCAGACTTTTAATTGAAAAAGTGCCGGGTGTAATACTTTCACCCACTAATATCTTTGCCCACAACTTTTGCATAGAGTGATTGGCAATGTCTTCTGCAAGGGTGATGAAGTGCTCCAACCAATCGGGATCGGGGCGACCTCGGGCGGTAACCTCGGGGCATAAAGTAAGTGCCATGCCCATAATGGCCTCAAGATTTTGCTGGCGCTGGATTTTGATTAATTGTTGGCGCTTTAGAGCACGTTTTAGCGTGCCATGTTGAGTCCGCACCGTGTATTGGTTATCTTTATTTTTATCAGACTGATAACGGTCATTTTGAGTGACAAGCGGTGTGATCCGTTTCACCATGGGGTAGCCGAGCTTTTCTTCAATCGAAAGCGCTAAAGCTGACTTTACTTGTGCATTTTTGACTGCCATATCAAGCTCGTAGTTTATACAGTGTGTGCATATGGTTCACTGCAGAGTTAGTTAGTTGCTGTAAATACTGCTGCATAAAAAGTGCGATAAAACTGCCAATAAACGGCGTATTAGCTCTTCCTTCAATCGTGATGGTCAGTTTTTTATCGGCCTGAACGGTCAACAAATTAAGGCTGATTTTGGCTAAATGTTCATCGTCCAAATGTAATGACAGCTCTAAACTCTGTTCGTTGATTTTGGTGATGGTCATTTCAGCTTCTCCCCAAGGATGCACTAACACTGCTGAACCACCTACTCGTTGCTTTTTCGGTAAAATACGAAAGTGGATGTCTTCGGTTGCTTGCCAATTAAATAATGCTGGCCAATGGGATAATACCAATGGAGAGAGTGTTGTGTTATTTGCAGAAATATCGGTGCTTTTTACCACTTTATAATGGTGTGGCATCGCTAAACCAGCAATCACAATGACAAGTGCCAAAATCATCAGCATTCTAATAGGAGTAGATAAACGTTTGATACAGAATCCTCTTTGGTAAAAAGTATGCTAAATCATCTATTTTGTTCTATGCTCGACTATAATATTTCATGTATGTTAATCAAACAGAACTGTAATAGTAAAAATGTACCATATTTTGTAAGATGGTAAACACTGGAGTGAATCAGTGCCTATAATTAAAGAGTAGTGCGGATTTAAAGGGTAAAACATGGCACCTGAGCAAGAAGATTATTTGTTTGCAGAGCACGAAGAAGTTACTCAAGAAGAAGAAACGACAAGTGCTTTTTGGGATGTCTTAGTCGTTGATGATGATCCTGAGATCCATTCTGTTACTAAACTTGCGCTGTCTAATTTAGAGTTTTGGGGCAAAAAGCTCAGGTTTTTTCACGCCTATTCTGGCAAAGAAGCCATTGAGATTTTAAAAGAACAAAATAATATCAGTATCCTTTTACTCGATGTAGTGATGGAAACCGACGACGCAGGTCTTAATGTCGTGCGTCGAGTGCGCGAAGAGATCAAAAATATGGCAGTACGTATTATTATGCGTACAGGTCAACCGGGTTATGCACCGGAAGAAAAGATCATTCGTGAGTTCGACATTAACGATTATAAAATGAAGACAGAACTCACCCGCAGCAAACTGGTTACTTCTTTACTTACCGCTATCCGTTCTTATCAACAAATTTGTGAGCTCGAAGCGCAAAGCTATGCACTAGAGCAGATCCTTTCAGCTTCTCGTGCCATACTCGGTCATACCGATATGGGTTCCTTTGCAGCGGCGGTCGTTGCCCAATTGGCAAATATTTTAGATGCGTCAGGCGAAGGCTTAGTGAGTGGCTACCTAGATGATGATATGCATTTAAGGGTGTTTGGTGGTAGTGAGCAGTACCGCGAATTCTTTGGCCATGGTATAGAGCAGCTTGATAATGGTCGTGTCATCATGCAAGTGCAAAACTGTATTGATACCGAATCCCACCAATCTACCGCGCATGACATTACCTTCTTACTTGAAAGCAAAAACAAAAAAGCAGCCATTTATTTAGAGCTAGAGGCTGAGCCATCGGAAGCGCAATTGAAGTTTGCTGAGATATTCCTCACGAACGTTGGAGTTGGTCTTGATAATATTAAGCTATTCAATGAATTACGTGAGGTTGCTTACAAAGATAATCTTACCAAACTGCCTAATCGCGCTAATTTTATCGAGAAAATAGAGTCTTACTTTAACCAACAACAGTCGCTCGTTTTTATTCTTGTTGATATTGCTCAATTTTCTGACATCAATAATGGTTTAGGCCAAGAAGTTGGGAACTTGTTGTTATTAGGTGTTGCTGAGCGAATTAGTATTGAGTTTCCTGAGGCCCAGTTAATTTCACGAATTGGCGCGGATGTGTTTGGCTTTTTAATGCCTGAGTCGCAGTTTGATGAAGAGTCTTTTATTGATAACTTGTGCGTGCCCTACCATGTCGGGGAGCATTTGTTGACTATGCACTTTCATATTGGAGTGTGCCGTCAAGAAGACTTTCAACCGCAAGGAATAGAAACCTTAAAACTTGCGTATATTGCGCTTAACCAAGCAAAACAGTCGAGTATTCCATTGGATTGGTATACCCCAGATTTAGAAGAAAAAATGGCTTGGAAGCTGGGGTTAATAAGACAGCTCAGGCAAGATTTTGAGATGAAAAAACTCGAGGTTTGGTATCAGCCTCAGTTTTCTATTGCTGATCGCAAGGTGATTGGCTGTGAGGCTTTGTTGCGTTGGCCTTCTGGAAACGGGAATTATATTTCCCCTGCGATTTTTGTTCCGCTTGCGGAAAATGCAGGGCTTATTGTCGAAATTGGCCAATGGGTATTAGAACAAGCCTGTCAGTTGCAGGCAACTTTGCAGCAACAGGGGTTCGGTGAGCTTAGCATTGCTGTTAACGTCTCTGTGCCGCAGTTTAAGGTGCCAAACTATGCACAGCAGGTCAAAGACACAATCTTGTCGTTTAATGTGGAGCCTAAGCATATAGAGCTCGAAGTGACAGAAAGTGTAGTCATGGATGAGGTAAATTCGGTGATCAATACACTCCAAGAGTTACAAGAATTTGGTGTTGAGGTGGCCATTGATGACTTTGGTACTGGATTTTCTTCTTTGAGCTATTTGCAAAAACTTCCTTTAGCACGGCTTAAAATCGACCGTGCTTTTGTCAAAGATATTCCTCATGATGACAGTGGTGCTATTGCCGATCTTGTCATCTCTTTAGGGCAGCATCTTGGCCTAAAAACAATTGCGGAAGGTGTAGAGACAGAAGAGCAAATGACGGTGTTACAAAAGCTTGGCTGCGATGAAGTACAGGGATTTTTATTAGCAAAACCAATGCCTGAACAAGACTTACTTGAATTTTTAGAATCAAATTAGTCTATTGTGTTGTGAAAATCGGTGCAATTGCTTTTCTTTGTAATGTTGATTAGACTAAAGTTTGAACACTCCGTTCTTAAGTGTACTTAGGTACTTTGTATTATCAATAATAAGGGATTTGCTATGAAAATCGCAGGAGTTTGTGTTGTCCTATTGGTGCTTCTGACGGGTTGTAATTCAACGACCGAGTCGGCAAAAAACAATAATGAGAGCACGATAGCTAAAAATCAAGATGATTTATACTGTAAGCAAGATATCATCACTGGTAGTAAGTTTACAAAACGAAGATGTCGTACTAAAGATCAGATCGAGCATGATCGACGTGCGGCAAAAGACATGCTTAACCGTCAGCAGAGTACAGTTGGCGTCCAAGGCGGTCAGTAAATATTGCTTTGTTAGACTAGCACGAGCAGTCTAATTATTTGCTCTAATTGAGGAAACAGTTGCGAGCTGCGCTGAAAACTCCTCTTTTAGAGCAGTTACCTTTCTTTCTCTCAAGTTTAAATTACGCTTTATCTTTCCTGACTATCTCCACTTATTTAACCTGAGGTTTGGATAAGGAATGAGCTAACTCATTGTTTTTAATAACACATTAAATTACCCCCTTATCTAGCCAGACAGTTTTAGGGATAACAAGGCGAATTTATGCACCAATAGCTGGCTATTGGAAGTGAATTCAACGCAGTTAGCGCTAAAACTGGCTGCTAGAAAGGCATTAATTATCCGAAGCTCAGGTTATTTAATTTTGATTACGGTGTATGAACGTTAGCGGTGATAGATATTATTGTGTGCATGGTATCTCATGCTTTAATACCAAATAGACTTAATACCCACTCAATGTGAGGGGGAAAATCTGACGCTAGCTGCGTTAACAACTTCTTTTTTAGAACAACTAGGTGCATTGCTGATGGCTGGATGCGGAGCTGGCGACAATACTTTCTAATTTCAAAAGTAGCTCACCCTATTAGAGAGGTTTTGATGTTAGGTGAGTAGTTAATAGATATTTGCCTTCTAAGCATCATGATTAAGCAGTGATGTGAGAGTGACATTAAACTAAAAAGCCCTCGCAGCTTTAAACTTGCGAGGGCTGATAATTACGACTAAATCTTACCGGTTTTAGACTACAGTCTAAATGTGAAACCTGCGAAGATATAGCGACCCAAAGAATCATAGAAACCAGGGTAAGTGTTACCATTTGCAGGGCCTGCAGGACCATTTGGTACTAGTGGAGCAGTATTATCAAAGATATTATTTACACCACCGCGGAATTGCAGGTTATCAGAAGCATTCCATGTTACTGCAATATCAACGTAGTCACGCGCAGTCATTGGAACTGGTCCATCGATTACTTGACCGTCGTCATTTCGAGCGAATTCCTTCACTTCACTTACATAACGATAGGTTGCTGTAATGTTTGCATCCCAAGGCGTTACCCAAGTTGTTGAGAAGTTTGACTTAAAGTCAGGAACTGGGTATTCACATACCGCTCTATCCCAACGACCTGCACAATCGTCAATATCACCACCTGGTAAGTTCTGCGTCGCATACTTATCTAGCCATGTACCGATTAGCTTGAAGCGTAAAAGACCCATATCATCAGGTAGGTTATAACGGTAAGACGCATCAAAATCGATACCGCTTGTTTCTACGCTACCAATGTTGGTATCAATTGCAGTGATTGAATCCTGACCTAGCCATAAAGAACCAGTCGGACCACGGTTGATAAGTCCACATAACTCGTCGTTACCATTAATCGCACACTGATTGAAGATTGTTGCTTCAGGGATTTCTTGAATTGCGTCTTCAACAGTAATGTCGAAGTAGTCAATCGCAATGTCTAAACCTTCAATGGCTTCAGGAGATAATAGAATACCGAACGAGATAGTATCTGACTTCTCAGGCTCTAGGTCTGGGTTACCACCAGTGATACTGTTGTATTGACCTGCTGGGTTGATCAGTGCGTTTGAACCATATTTAGATGGATCGAGACCTGTTCTAGCACACTGTTCAACGGTTAGAGTTGGGTTGTCACCACCACATGGATCTTCCCAGTTAAACAAACCTAAACCAGCAGATCTGAATAGGTCACGTACGTTACCTGCACGTACTGCGCGTTGGAAGCTTGTTCTTAAACCAAGTTGATCATTAACGCGGATATCAAACGCACCTTTATAGGTGTTAGTTGTTTTATCCGTTGAATAATCAGAGTAGCGGTAAGCTAACTCTAATGTAATATAATCAGCAAATTCAGAGTCTTCGACTAATGGTACGTTGAATTCAGTAAAGAATTCATTGACGTCAAATTCACCACTTACGCCAAGAACTGGACCACCTTGACCTGCACCGTCACCCGACTGGAAGCCTTGATCCGGATTAAAGTCTAGTGACTCTTTTCTGTGCTCAAGACCAAATACCACGCCCACACCAGTGGAAGTCCCAGGTACTACAACACCGTACTCAGTAAGGTCACCAGTAACATAACCACTAATTTGTTTTGTTCTCGTGTCACCACGAGCAAATAGAGGCATAGTTAGATAGTCGATTTGCTCTTGAGTGATGTTCGCTGGATCGAAAATATTCCAAGGAATACAGGTTGGATCGCTACCATCTACAACTGACTTACATACCACGTTACCGTCATCATCTGTCGTTGCTTGTAATGAACGAATGATTCTGGTTGTAGACATGTCGTTTTGGTAAGTCTGAGCATATGATACGTTACCAAAGTTCATATACGCATCATAACTCCAGTTGTCATCGATTTCACCGCGAACACCTAGTACAAAGCGAGTTGAGGTATGGCGAATATCGTCTTGACGAGGGCCACCTTCAACATTACGTTTACCGATGAAAGCACCTTCTACAACGCCATCAACTGCAACGCCACCAGGTCCACAAAGCGTGTTTCTTTGTGAATCTGAAAGTAGCGGATTATCACAGCTAATATCAACTTGGTTGAAGAAAGAGCCAGAAGGTGCGATCTGAGCTACTGTGCGGTTGTCCATGTAGTTAAACTCAGCGTAAAACGTATGGCTGTCGTTAAAGTCATAGTGACCTAGCAAGCCAAATGTCTTACGTTTGTCTGGACGTTGGAAGTAGTTAAGCGGGCCATAGTTATAAACAGTTCCAGCAGTAGGAACGAAATCGGTACCAGCTACTTTGTAGTCATAGGTATCGAAATCGGTAATACGGCCATCAGGAATTGTTCCTGAACCACCACAGATACGTTTACCTGTGGCATCGATATTCATAGCACAGGCGCTGTAGTCACGGTTATCCTGTGTCACTTCTTCGATATCACGCCAAGTCGCGTAACCTGTGATGTTTGCACGTCCATCTGCAGAGTTTGCACCAAAAGTCAGAGAGATATCATGGGTGTCACCATCCCACTGACTTCCGTCAGGTACTGGGAAGCCTCTATCATTTAGTGCTCGTTGCATGTCTTTGTGGTCGTTATCATGTTGATAAACACTACCTTGATACTCAACTTGGAAGCCTTCAAAGTCGTCTTTCATGATAAAGTTTACAACACCAGCAACAGCGTCAGAGCCGTATGTTGCTGACGAACCACCGGTAAGAACATCTACACGTTCTACCAAGGCAGCTGGGATTTGGTTAAGGTCAGCGCCGATACCACCAGCAACAGGAGAACCAGAAGGCAAGCGACGTCCATTAACAAGTACTAATGTACGTTCTGTGCCTAAATTACGTAGGTTTACTGTTGCGGTACCTGTAGCTCCATTTGCTTGGCCTGAAGTTTGGTCAGCAAAGATTGCAGGCATATCGTTGAGTAGATCTTCTACCCTAGTAATACCTGCAACTTTAATGTCTTCGGCCGTAACACTTGTTACAGGGCTCGCACCAGTCATGGCAGCTCGCTTGATACGAGTACCAGTAACCTCAATTCGTTCTACGCTATTAGTAGCGTTGGCATCTGTTTCTTCAGCGTGGGCGATACCTGATACGCCTGCAGTCAGCGTTGAACAAGCCAGTAGAGATAGCCTGATCGTTGCTGATAGGTTAGAAAGTTTCATCTTATTTCCTTATTTATTTATTTATTAGCAGAGTAGGAAAATGTTCCTGCAACATAGAACTTACAACGCATCTACTGAAAGTTCAATGGTTCGTTTGTAAAACCGTCAAATGTAATGGAGATATGAGCTTTTTTATAACGAAATTATACGGATGAAAGTTGAAACAAAACATTTCTAGATAAAAGTAAAACAAAGGAATGAGTAATTTGTTGCCAAAAAAAGGACACCGCGATGGTGTCCTTGATGATGAATACCTGTGGAGTTGATTACTCTTCAGTGATAAATGCTTCACCGGATTGAATCCACTCTGCTGGTGGCAATCCTTTCAGATGATAATCAAAGTATTCTTTCATACGAATTGAATAATCTAGCTGATTTGGCAGCTTTTTCAGATGGTGCGGTTCACCTTCGTATTGCAAGAAAATAGCGTCTTTATCATGTCTTCTTAAGGCTAAATAGTATTGAATACCTTCTTGCCAAGGCACTGCGCCGTCGTTATCACCAAACATGATCAAAATTGGCGTGTTTACTTTATCTGCGTAAAACACTGGAGAGTTTTCTATATATAATTCAGGCGCTTCTGTTAGCGGTTTACCGATACGGCTTTGGCCTGTTTCGTACTGGAACTGTCTTGCAATACCTGATTCTAAACGGATCCCACTGAACGCTGAGGTCATATTAGATACTGGCGCGCCAGACACAACCGCTTTAAACATATCTGTCTGTGTGATCATAAATGCACTTTGGTAACCAGCCCAAGAGTGGCCTTGTAAGCCAATTTTATCCGGATCCGCAACACCTGTATCAATCAGCGCCTGTGCTGCATTGATCATGGTTTGTGTTGAAGAGCGCCCAGGGTGACCGATTTCAAAACGAATATCAGGCAAGAATATCGCATAACCGTTTGAGGTATACATTGGCAGGTTTGGTCTGTGATTTAGCTCCATTTTCGGGAAGTCATACATGCGCTGGCTCATATAGCGGTAGAAGTAAATCACCACTGGCACTTTATCACCAGCTTTATAATCAGCAGGTTTGATTAACACGCCTTGAAGATCTTCGCCATCGTAGCCTTTGTACTTCACAAGTTCAGGTTTTTGGCCCCAAGCAAATGTCTGCTGCTGTGGGTTTAAATCTGTGAGTTTTGTCGGGTTATTAAAGCTGCCATCTGAGACCCAATAATCAGGAAACTCTTGATAAGACTGTCTTGTGAAAATATAAGTGTCCACCTCTTTGGCTTTTTTCACTACGCCATATTTAGCTTCGCCAGACAAAACAGTTTGCAACTTGTTATCTTGTAGAGAAAGCGTAGCAATATGCGTTTGTTTATTTTCGAGGTTGTGCGCACTTAACAGTAAGGTATCGTCCGGGTTAAAACCTAGTTTGTCCTTATCTTTATACTCAATACGATATTGCGTTTGGGTCTTATAGCCATCAGTTAGGCGAGTTGCTTTTGCCGTTTTGGTATCAAATGCCCAAATATCATATTTACTGTAGGCGTAGAGCGTCGAACCATCGAGCTGCCAACCAGCAAATCCAAACCCTTCGTTTGGTTCTGGTTTATCATGTTTATCATCAGCAAATAGTGCGTTTTTAACCGCTTTGCTTACTGGGGTAAGCTGTTGAGTGGATAACGATTTCAACCAGACTTGTTCACCGTCGAAATAGGCCGCATGTTTACCATCAGGCGCGACAGTAGGGCGATTTGAGCTTTCTTTAACAATGAGTTGTTTATCACCGCTGCTGATATCAACGCTGTAGTAGTCGCGATAAAAGCCCTTGTACATAATCTGCTTTAGGTAGGGTGTATCGTCGCTGCCCAGCACAAAATTTGCGTTTGTGTGCAGTGAAATAGAAGGCACTTGAAGGTTTTCAAGCTGTACTACATGCTCGCCATTAATATGATAAACCGCTTGATAATGTTGATCTCGACGGCTTTCATTCCATGTTTTTATTTCTCGAGTTTTGATTTCAGGATCGGCATTGTGCCAAACTTTTAAGCCTTTTTGCTGGCGAATGGTATCGTAATCATAAAGTGAGCTTTCATCTGTGTATTTAAGCACTTTGGCTTTTGCTTCAAGCTGTGGACGATTTTCAAAAAACAGTCGTGAGCCATCTTCAGACCATTTGATTGATGCTGTCTTGCCTGAAAACCAACCGCTTGGGTTGTGGATGTCGGTTATTTTATTGCTTGTTGGAGACCATAATTTGAGTTGATAGTCGCGGCGGCGCTTGTCATCGTTGACATAATTACCTAAATAAAAAGCGACATGTTGAGAATTGGGTTGCCAAGCAATGTCTCCTAAAGTCACACCGGGCTCATCAATAAGACTTGTGATTTGATTGCTTGCTAAGTCAATAACGGCAACACGGTTTTTACTGCCGTCTTCGCTTTGCTGATTGACCAAGATAGCGTTACTACTTGGCGCCACTTTGTATGCTGCGATGTCGTCATAGCGAGTGCTTTCATTGTTGGAAAGATTCAGCACCACAAGTGTTAAGGAGTCATCGCCTTTATCTGCACTGATTTTGAGTTCATCAGTTTGCTTGTCAGTATTCGCTTTTGCGTCTGATTTGTTGTCGCCTTTTTTTGCATCCTCACGGTACACCAGCCATTGGCCATTGTCTGAAAGTTGATAATCTTTAACCGAGTTAAAGGTTTGCTGGGCCTTGGTTGTGGTGTTCACCAACACTAAGTTGTTTTTTAGTGTTTTCTTCTTCTTTTTATCTGCCGTTTCTTTTTCAAGTAGGGTAGGGCGTTGGGTAAAGCCAACCCATTGACCACTTTTATTGATAACTGGGTTCGTGCCACGGGGAACCGATGCAATCAGTGCTTTATTATTGAGAGAATAGACTTGGCCTTCGCTGTCACCACGGTAAGGCTTTGCACTTAGGCCGAGGAATGTGCCTTGTTCGGAGATCACCGTACCCTGAGGGTAACGAAAATCAAAAACATCTTTAAATTCAAGGCTGGGTTTAGCTGCTAAGCTGCTTACACTAAAAAGTGCTGCGCTTAAGAGTGAGAGTTTTAGAGTCATATTTAGAGCATTTTAGTATGTATTTATGACGTTTTTATCACTTTTAACAGTGAAACTAAAATGCTCTGCGGTGTGCGGATGTATTTAAGCGGCTAGCCGCAGGTGCTTAAAGCCAGATTTTCTCAAGCTCAACCCACTGTTTATCGAATTGCGCGGTTGGTTTTGCTTTAAAGTCACTTCTGACAAACTGGTTCATCTTACCCTCAACAAAAGCTAAGAATAGGTTAGCCAGAACACTTTCTTCACTCGTGAACGCCTTACCTTCTCTCAATTTACGCTCTCTTAATACTTGTTTGAATTGTGTCTCAAGCTTTTCAAATAAGCTTTGTACTCGTTCACGTAAGCGTTCTTGCTCACCTTGTAGTGCATCACCCGTTAAAATACGTGTGATCCCAGGGTTTTTCTCTGCAAAGGCTAGGAGTAGAGTAAGAATGTTGTAGATCCGGTTACGGGTTTCTTTTTCGTTTTCTAGGATTAAATTAATGCGTGACAGTAACGTATCTTCGATGAACTCAATAAGCCCCTCAAACATTCTCGCTTTACTTGGAAAGTGGCGATAAAGCGCAGCTTCTGAAACCCCGACTTCAGCAGCGAGTTTAGCTGTGGTGATACGCTGTCCCGGGCTGGTTTCCAGCATTTGTGCGAGTGATTGAAGAATTTGCTCTTTGCGATTACTACGTTTTGTCGCTGGCATGAAATTTCCCTTATTTTTCTAATTGTTATATTGTTTTTGTCGGGTTTATTAAGCACAGAGAGTGATGCGCAGAAGTGCAAACCCCGACTCGTTTACACGTTATCGGGGTATCATGTTAATGTTTTATTCAGTTTCTTTCCAGTCTTTTACATGAAGGTTATTTTATCTTTTCGGCAATAGCTTGCATGACAGTGAGTGCTAACTCTTTTTTGCTAGAGTGAGGGAGTTCAAGTCGGTCTTTTTTCCAATATAGGGTCAATGCGTTGTTATCTGAATTAAAACCACCTGTGCTATCCGACACATCATTCGCACAGATCATATCCAACCCTTTATTGACCAATTTTCCTTGCGCATATTCGGCGACATTCTGCGTCTCAGCGGCAAAGCCAACGGTATAAGGACGAGACTGTTTTAGTGCTGCGACAGTGGCGATGATATCGGGGTTTTTAACCAATGTTAGTGTGATTTCTTCGCCTTGCTTTTTAATCTTTTGCTCGGCAACGGTGGCTGCACGGTAATCAGCGACCGCCGCGCAGCCGATAAAAATATCCGATTGTACGGCATATTCGAGTGCAGCTTGTTGCATCTGCTCAGCACTTTCTACATCAAGTCGAGTAATTCCTGTGGGGGTATTTAGTGAAACCGGCCCTGCGATCAGATTTACGCTTGCACCTAAAGCCTTTGCCGCCTCGGCAAGGCTAAAGCCCATTTTTCCTGAACTGTGGTTAGTAATAAAACGCACTGGATCTAATGCTTCGCGTGTCGGCCCTGCGGTGATAGTTACCGTTTTTCCTGCTAATACTTGCTCAGTAGGGCGAAGTGCTGTTAAACACAGTTGTACCAACTCATTGGGTTCAAGCATGCGCCCTGCGCCTACATCTCCACAGGCTTGCTCACCTTTACCAGGTCCCCAGATTTGGACATGGCGTGAAGCTAGGGTGTTAAGGTTTGCTTGAGTCGATAGATGTGCATACATCTGTTGATTCATTGCCGGCGCTACGGCAACAGGCGCGGGTGTTGCGAGTAGTAATGTGGTCAGTAAATCATCCGCAATACCCGCCGCCATTTTGGCGAGGATATTCGAGGTCGCAGGAGCAACCAATACTAGGTCTGCCCATTTTGCAAATTCGATATGCCCCATTGATGCTTCTGCTTGTGGGTCAAGCAAAGAGTCAGAAACGATTTCACCAGAGACCGCCTGCATTGTCAGTGGCGTGATAAAGTGCTTGGCAGACTCAGTCATCACCACTTTGACATCTATTTGCTGTTCTTTTAGGCGGCGAACAAGTTCTGCGCATTTGTAAGCAGCGATACCACCGCTGATCCCAAGTAAGAGGCGTTTATTTCTTTGCATGTTTGTTTTATACGATCACAGTATTAATAAACTAAAGATATCACAGTCTGTGTTTGCTTTTGAATAATCGTGATCACCCGCTAAGCTTAATTTAGTCAAGGAGACATACAAATATAAGGAATAGTAGGATGCAAATATCAGCCTTACCCAAATCCGCACGGCCAAGAGAAAAGTTAATAGAACAAGGCCCTGAGGCGTTATCCAACGCCGAGTTATTGGCTATCTTTTTACGCACAGGGATCAAAGGATTAAATGCCATAGAGCTTGCCGAATCCTTGTTGCAAGAACAGCAAACGTTACAGCGTTTATTCAATGCCTCGTTAGAAGAGTTTTCAGCGTTAAAAGGCTTAGGCGTTGCCAAATATACTCAGTTACAGGCCGTTTTGGAGCTAAGCCGGCGTTATCTAAAAGAAGAGTGCTTAAGAGAAACGGTATTTCAAAACCCGACAGCGGTACGTGACTATTTGAGTGCTCAACTACGGGGGCTTGGGCATGAAGTGTTTATGGTGCTATATCTAGACAACCAAAATCGTCTGATAAAAGATGAAGTGTTGTTTCACGGCACAATTAACGCAGCTTCGGTTTATCCAAGAGAAGTAGTAAAGGCGGCACTCAAATACCATAGTGCAGCTGTGATTTTTGCCCATAACCATCCATCGGGCGTGGCAGAGCCCAGCGAAGCGGATAAACTCATTACGAAAAAATTGCAGCAAGGCTTGGCACTAGTTGATATTAATGTACTTGACCATTTAATCGTTGCCGGAAGTCATTGTATTTCGTTTGCCGAACGAGGACTGATTTAAGCTGAGTTGCTGTTTTATCAGGTGGGTTTTGCTTTCTCAAGCTGTCCTTTCGAACTGAGCAAAGTGGAATGGAACTTGATCACTCAACTTTTACTCGAAGTGTGAGGTAGCTGGTGGAGTATTGCTGCCCAAATATACGCATAAGCACGAAAATTAGACAGTCAAAATCACCATCGACAAAGGGCCAAAAAAGAAATTTGCTCGTTAAATCAGCATATTTGTATAAATTTTATAAATTAGTTCAATTTAAATGCAGTTTTTACTTTCCTAGTGGGCTTCGGATCATTATAATTGGCCGCTATCAAATTTACCCATGAGCTGATTTCAGTAGGATCAGATCCTTGATCTCTGCCTGTAGATACTGTATAAAGAGCGCCCTTTGATTTTACCTAGGGCACGCAGTTAAAAGGCCTTTAAGGGAAAATTAAGCTCGAGCGAAGTTATTGGAGATACATAGACATGTCTAAAGTCTGTCAAGTTACAGGTAAGCGCCCAGTGGTTGGTAACCACCGTTCGCACGCGCGCAACGCTACTAAGCGTCGCTTCCTACCTAACCTACAAACACACCGTTTTTGGGTTGAAAGCGAAAAGCGTTTCGTTTCTCTACGCACTACTACTAAAGGTATGCGTATTATCGATAAAAAAGGCATCGACGCGGTATTAGTAGATATCCGTGCTCGCGGCGAAAAAGTTTAAGGAGCTGAATCATGCGTGATAAGATCCGTTTAGTTTCAACTGCTGGTACTGGTTATTTCTACACTACCGACAAGAACAAGCGTAACATGCCTGAAAAAATGGAGATCAAAAAGTTCGACCCTAAGGTTCGTAAACACGTGATCTTCAAAGAAGCGAAAATCAAGTAATTCGTTTCAAGAATCAATAAAAACCCAGCCTCGGCTGGGTTTTTTGTTTTTGTACTTTAATTTTTCACGGTTAATTGCCAAAGCTCACCACTTGGTTGCTTCAGCTCACTGAAAATCACATCGCCATTTTGCAATATATCAAACTGTCCAATAAATCGTTGTGGCGGGGTGAAATACAACTTTTCTTGTTTAGTCTTCAGGTCAAATCGCCAAATACTTTTGTCTTTTTCATAGTAAAGCGCATTATCTCTGAGTCGCCAATTCAACCAATTTCTCACTGGTACATCCGTCACAACTACAGACTCTAGTCCGTCTTCCTGTTGCCAAATTCCGGGTTGTGTAAACTTGGTAAAATACAACACATTATTAAGCTTGTAGCCGCTGTAGCCACCTTGTGTTGTAAGTTGCTGATGTTGGTTTGTTATTAGATTTAGAGACCATAACTGCCAACTACCAGAGCGTTCACTGCTGTAAATGATTTCGTTGTTATCTTGGCTGTAATTGGCAACGTAAGGCTTAAGCTCAGGACTTATAAGTTGTGTTGTTTTTTGGCTGTTGATAGCAAACTGGTAAATAGCGTCTTGATATTCATACAGTATTGTTGAGGCATCGTGGTTAAGTTGAAAGCGCTGAAAATTAAATATGTGAGGCAAGTCAACTTGAGTGTGTTGTTGTGTTTCAGTGTCGATAGACCATAAAGCGGAATGCGCGCCGTGATCCGAAATATACCAAACTCGCGGCATTTGATTTGCGCGAGGTAAGCGATTCAATGCCTGATTATCAACAAGTGGTGAAAAGGTTTGATCCGATGCGTCGAAAAGGTGAATTAGGCTAGTTAACTTATATTGGTTAAAGAGCAGGGTCTCATTGCTATCTTGTAATACTAGGCTTTCGATTGGTGCTGTGAGCTTGTGAAGCAGTTCTGCTTTACTCGATTTTATATCAGCGCGATAAACGCTACTACCTGCGCTAAAGTAAATAGATTGTCCGCTGGCAGACCAAGTTAGTGCCGTGAGATTATAAGGTAACTTAACGGTGCTCTTTACTGACATGCTTGGGTAATCGTACACCGTCAGTTCGTGCTTATCTTCTCCAAGATAGCGTGCGGCGGCGAGTTGGTCTTTAGTTGTGGATAAACTAAATAGATGATCGCCTCTAAGGTTTCCTGAGATTGGAGGAAGCGTTAACTGGATATGCTGCTTTGTATTCGAGTCGAAACGGTAAAGGCCGTATCCACTATGTATATTTGTGCGTTTTCGATAAATGATTTCGTGCGGATTTGCGCCCCATATTAGCTTAATGTTTTCGATAGGCTGGCAAGAGAATAGCGTAGTGTGCCGTGCCTGCGCGATATCAAACTGTTTTACGGTACAGCCATTATCATCGTCAATATAGGCGATGTGTTTGGCGTCTGAGCTTAAGGCTTGTGTGCTGATGTTGCCAGAAAACAGCTTTCTATTTTGCTTGCTGTGATTGAGCCATAACTCCGATTGCTGAGTGTCGGTAGGATGCAGGTAGCTAAAGCTTTTATATTGAGGTGCGCTACTTAACTGCAGCTCGATACCGCTCTGGCTCGTTAATTTTTGGGGCGCGAGTGGTTCGTTATTTTGCGCAGGCTGCATGAACTGATAGGCAATAAATGCACATACGCTGGTAATAAGTAGAGAAACACCTAAAAGTGGCGCGATCTGGGAGCTGGTCTTATTTATTGTTGCCGGAGTATGACTTGTGACCGCGGGAATCAGTCGGTATCCAAGGGTAGGGATAGTCTCTATATACTCAGTTTTACCATCTAATTTATTCATATACTGGCGCAACGTCGACACGGCTTTATTGATTGCGCTTTCTGTGACTACGCGACCTCGCCACACTTCTGCAATGAGTTTATCGCGCGAAACAACATTACCATTTGCAGCAATTAAGGTTTGTAGCAATAAGTATGGCTTAGGCTCAAGTCTGATGGAGTCTGTGCTACTTGTCAGCGTTCGATTAACCGTATCAAACCGAATGGCTGCAATCTCATAGCGCATTTATTATCCCTTTGATTATATTGTTTATATTTATTGGTAAGGAATTCCTCACAACGATTTCATGTGAATTCGTCGCGCCCTTTTTCAAAGTATTTAGAGTACATGAAAACAATAAAATAGGAATGGCCAACATGACAAGTCGAATGTATTTAAAACAGGCGTTAGGTTTAACACTCGCAGCTTTAGTCGCGGGCTGTGGCAGCAGTAGCGACAGCAAAAAGGCGTCAAGCAATGACGATGGAGTGTTAAAGCCCGTAAATGGTTTTGAGGTTCATCAACTCAATGAGCGTTACTATTATATGAAGCCGATTGAAAAGCCACATAAAGCGTATAAGCTGATGTTGGCCTTTCATGGTTCTGGAGGGACTGCTTACGGTATGGCAGGTTTAACCAAGCTACATGAACAAAACGATGATTATATAGTCGTTTATCCCAAATCAAAAAACGAAGAGTGGAATGAAGGCTGTGGTTGTAACAAGGCACATCGTTTAGGTGTAGATGACTTAGGCTTTGTTGATCAGATGATTGCAGAAATAAAAGCCAAATATGATGTCATTGACGGTGAAATTTATGCGACCGGCTTTTCTCAAGGCGGGTTATTTGTACAAAACTTATTATGTAACCGCTCGGAGACGTTTAATGCGATAGTAACGGTTGCAGCACCTATGTCCTACCAATTAGGTGATAGCTGTAATTTTTCGACACCTACAAACTACCGAATTATGCACGGTAAAGCAGACTCAGTATTGCCTTATAATGGCAAAAGTCACGCAAATTTTGGGCTACTCTCGTCACCTCAAGCGATTAAAATTATTGCTAACTTAAATTATGAGGCAGCTTTATCTGTTGATGAAGAAATAGCGAAAGGCGTGACGTTAACTCACTATCCTAATCGCAATATTCAAACGCAGCTAATTAGTGTAGACGGGGCTCATCATAGTTGGAATTTACCACCTGTCCATACCACCGAATCGATAATGACATTTTTTGAATCGACAAGTCGTTATGCGCTGCCCCAAGGTTCTGATCTTATCGCAGTAAACAACGATTATTACCATGTTCGACAATTAAAACAGCACACTGATAAACCAACTGTGGTCATGCTCTCGGGTGCGAATATGCATTTTCATAGTGACAGTGCTTGGTTCGCGTTACTACAGCCTTACTTAGCAGACAGTTTTAATGTTTACGTCATTGATAGGCTAGGGCAGGGGTTAAGTAGTGTCGATGACACACCTTCCATGAATAAATTTGCACACGACCTTCCAGTACTATTTGAAAAGCTCAATCTCAGTGATGTGCATTTGTTGAGTTACGCAAATAGTAACTCGGTGCCGTTAATTGCGATGCAAAAATCACAGGAATTTAAGCAAAAGATAGCAAGCATGTTGTGGTTAGACCCAGATATTTTGCTGCCACATTCTATTGCTCAGTATCAAGGTTACCCAGTTGACGTTTATCGTCAATACGGACAAGACTTGATTGATCATGTTGCTGCCGGTAATTGGCAAGAAAAAATGGATGGAAAAATAGCTGAAGAACAGGCGCACATTGAAGCTCTGCTTGAAGGGAGTGAGTTTGCAGACTACATGGATTGGCAATATTTCAATCACATCATGCAAACCCGTCATAGTGTTGCAGCTCAACTTACTCGAGTACACGAAATGATGAACTACCATGATGACTTGGAGTTAGTAAGAAATTGGCAGCCAGACAGCAGCATTCCGATTTCAGTGATAGATAGTGAGTTTGAAAAACTAGATATTGCCAATGCAGACTCTGAGGAAGTGAAAGGCAATCTAATAAAATGGGAAGCAGAGGGACGTAAATGGTCGCAAGAAGTTGCTGAAACCAGCGGTGGGCAATACTTACCAATATCATCAACTGAGCACCTGATCCCATTTACCCATCCTGAGCTTATCAAGCAGGCATTGACTGAGCTTGCGAACCAATGACACCAATCCAGTTTGCTAGATGAGCGCTTGAAGCGTTGAGTTAACATATAAAAAACGCGAGCTTGTCTGCGGCTCGCGTTTTTTATTTTTAAAACCTAATGAATTAAATCATTAGGTCACTGCATTGTAAAAAAGTACTGCCACACGTAGAGTCTGGAAGCTTTCTGTAAAGTCTTTAGTTGTAAGGCACCCTGTGTATTCCAGAAAAATAAGAAATTTTCGTCACTTTTCTTTAAATTAGGCCACTTGCTATACCATTATCCAGTTATCAAAACTAGAGTGGTTCTAAAAGTGTAGATAAGCAAAAAGTTACATTTAATTTATTACATCGAAGGTGACTACAATCTGATAGAACTCAACAGGGGTAGAATCACTCACTCAAGTATTTTGAATAAACAGTATTAAATACAGTTGATAGAAAGATTCCTCATCCCCCTTACAGGCACTAATTACATTGTAATAATCTAACTGAGTGTTTAAAAATTGTCTTTGGCTAAAACTTATCATCATCAATATCTGGGACAGCAGAGTTTTTCTGAAGCGCAAGGTACAATGCTACCGTTTTAAAATGAGAATTAAGTCTCAATCCTTTTTATTGCAATTTTCAATCGATCATTCTCACAAACCAGCACGCCTTTATCACATTCTATTTGGGCCAGTTTACTCATCCTGTCAGACGCTTGTGATGTGGTACGCTGAAACCCCAACAGACCTAAAGCAGCAGATGCAGCATCTGTAATACTTATCGCATGGGCATCTTGTACTGTTAGCAATAGTGCATTTGTAAGTTCAGCGTCACATACATTCTCAAGTTTACGTGTTGTAGTGTCAACATTGTTCCAATTTCTCAATTTTACTGTGTTTCGGCCTTTTGGCCATAACACATCATCTAGGCTTACATTAATTAAAGCTTGAGATGTAGCACTTTGAATAGCTTGGTTGACTATGCGTTTGATCTTGGCTCCTACTCTTGAAAGCCCAGCTGCATTTGCTAATCGAGTTGCAACTACTGAAGCATAAATTGGGTATTCTGTTTCAACGATACGTTCAACAGCATGAACTAATACGCTCAATGGGATTGCACTGAAATCATCGACATGTGGAATATTTAATTTGGATACATCTGCTTTCCTGTAAGGTGTAGTGCAGGCTTCAAACTCTGGTTGCTCTTTTTCAACCCTGAGGATAGGAGTGGCAACAGGCTCTGGTGAGGCCGCTTTGGGCTTTTCCAGCTGAATACTATTCGCTTGTGTTGTTAAAGAACACATCAGTTCATCATGTTGGGCTATCGAATTATCAATTAGTCCTTTTAGCCGATTTAGCTCAGCGTCTGGGTTTCTAAACCAGTCGGTCGACCAAATTCTTTCAAATGTCCAGCCTAAACCCTCCAATACACTTTGTCTTAGCCTTTCGCGATCGCGTGCAGAAGCTGCTTCGTAATAACCAGCTCCATCATATTCCAAGGCTAATACGAATTTAGTGGGGTCTTGCGGGTGCTTTATCGCCAAATCAATATAGTAACCTTGGCTACCAACTTTGGTTTCAACTTGATAGCCAAGACTCTGGATAGCCTGATGTAGTATAGTACCAAAGGCAAAACTCTGTTTCTGTTCTTGTACATGAGATTTACTTAACTGGCCCGAATCAGCGAACTGCAAAAAGATTTGCAATGAGTGAATACCCAGCGGGCTATCTACTCCAACTTTTAACTCTTCACCTTTAAAGTTTGCAAACACCTCCATGGCTAGACGAGCTCGTGAAATAAGAACATTCAGCCGCCGTTCGCCACCTGGTTTGTTTAGCAGGCCAAAATTTTGACTAAGCTGGCCCATTTTAGTTTTACCGTAGCAAATACTTATATAAATAACGTCACGTTCATCACCTTGAACGTTCTCAAGGTTTTTAACAAAAAATTCGTCACCACCAGCATGCCGAGCAAAAAATTCGTCCGTTTCGGGGTTTAATCTGCGCTCTTTCTCCAACTCAAGCAATATGGCATCCCGTTGTGACAGGCTGAAAGCGACAACGCCTAAGGATAAATGAGGTTTAGTCAAGGCATGGTTAAGAACGGCTGCCACGACAGCTTGAACTTCGCCGGCGTTGGTGCGAGAACTTCCTTTGTCATAATGAGTGTTAGGCAAATAGTTAAACTTCAGCCCTGTTGCATCGGGATGAAAGCCTGGGCTAGGAAAAGCAAGTAATTTGTTTTTGTAAAATTGGTTGTTTGAAACAGCAATTAGTGAGTCATGGCGCGAGCGATAATGCCAGCGAAGCATCTTACTCGCAGCTCCTCTAGCTTCGATTAACGCCAAAATGCTTTCCATCTCAGCTGTAGCACTGTTTTCCAGTTCATCTTCTTCCAGTTCTACTGCTTTACCAAATAAGCTATTTGGAGGCATTTGCTTACTGTCACCTACTACTATTACTTGTCGCCCACGTAACATTGCACCTAAAGCATCTGGAGCCGGTATTTGACTTGCTTCATCAAATATTACCAGATCAAAGTCCAAAGCACCTTGCTTTAAGTAAGTTGCAATAGACATTGGGCTCATCATGAAAATGGGCTTCACTTGCTGGATAATGTTGCCGGCTTCAGCAAGAAGTTTTCGAATAGGAATGTGACGCTTTTTCTTACCGAGCTCGCGCAGTACCAATTCCATCTCGCCTTTTGCTGATTTCTTAGGTAAACGTTCATATAGACGATTTACCAATAGTTCTTGTGCAAAGAAAAGGCTTTCACCGTCGATACGCTTAAACTCTTTCAAGCTTCTCTCATGTTTAGTGCGATCAAATCTTCTTATTGCTTCGGAATTATCATAAGCATAATTGACCAATCCTTTATAGTAGCTAAGTTCGAAGCTTGTCATTAATTGTTCTGGAGTGTCGCTCCACGAAAAAGCTAGCTCAGTAAGCGTTTTTATGTTGTATGGTTCAAGAGCCTGTACTATCTGATTGTAGCGCGCGAAATCATATAGAAGAGTAGAGTTTTGCCAGTCAGTTAATAAGGTATTCAACCGCGAAAATGAGATTGATTGAAAGTTGCTATTTTGCTTACTGCTGTCTATTTGTAGTAACTCGTTTAGCATTTGCAGGTGCTTTGAAATGTTGTAGCACAACGTCTTAATGGAGTCCGCTTGAGTAACAAGTATCTTCTTATCAATTCCCTTATCAATCAATTTTGCCAATGAAATTGGTAATTCATTAGCTGCAATTTTTGAATAAAACTCTCTGATCCAATTGTTTACGTTAGAAAGTTCCTCTAATTCCGAAAACTCACTTTGCCAGAGATCGCCGAAGACATTAGATAATACCTCCTGATAACTTTCGAGTTCCTTTATTGTGCCTTGGTATTTGAGTCCAGCATCTATTGCATTTAGCCACTCATATGAAGATGCGGGAAGTACACCACGCCAAACTCCGGCTAACTTTGCCTTTGATTGGCGGTACGTTGGCGATAAGAAACGCCACCATTTATCTGTTTTGCCAACCAAGCCTTGACGAATACTAAGTAAATCAGAACTTAGCGCTTGCGAGATAAAGTGTTGTTCGCACTTGGTTTTCAGATGTAGTAAGTTACTCAAGCACGATAGTCCATTATCGATTCGTTTTCTATCTGACGCCCATACTGGGTTGTTAACTTTAATATTTTTTAGATCTGGTACTTCAGCTAACCATGCCGCTGTTGAAATTAACGGATTTACATCACGCAAGCATGCTGGCTTTTCAAGCTGAAGAGTATCACTCAGAGAATTAGCTTCGTTATAAAGTTGACTGAGTAAAGAGCTTGCTTCTATTAAAGTTGTGGTTAGAGCCTGTTGTGTCGATGGAGAAAAATCAGTGCGGCATGACATAGAAAAAGAATGTTCAGATGGAACTCCAATAATCTCTAGTTGCTGAACTAACTCTGCTACAAGCTTTTTCGCATTGTTATATTGCTCTGAAGTCCATTGCTCGAAAATACTAAATGGTAATACAGGTAAACTGTTGTCAGGATCTTTTGTGTTTACTTGAAGCAAACTTCCAAGGGATTCTATGTAATTGAGGTTACTTCTAAGAATTGGCGATCGTATCGCATTCACATATGCATCCAACGCCGTTTTTGACTCAGTCAACTCCAAAAAGTCTTGCTCACGGCTTTTTGTTTGTGGCTTTCCTTGCTCAAGAGAGTCTCTGATCGAGCTCAATACGACTTTCTTTGTGCTTTTATGGCTATGTAACTCCAGTACCGCTAAGCCGAGATGAGTTTCATCCAGTCTTTTCTTTACTACATCTAGTGCAGCCATTTTTTGCGCGACAAAGAGAACTTTCTTTCCCGACGCAACGGCTTCAGCGATGATATTGGTGATGGTTTGCGATTTACCTGTGCCAGGAGGACCTTGAATAATCAAATCAGCGCCAGATTTCATAGCCAAGATCGCTTCAATTTGACTTGAATCAGCATCCTTTACGAGATGGAGTTGTTCTGGGTGATTCAGATCTTCTGGGTTTATTTCAATCGACTGTTCAAAACCATCTCTGAACAAGCGACTAATTAACGATAATTGTGATGGTCTTTTGCCTTCAGGCCAGCCAGATGGGTCAAGATCCATGTACATTTGAAACTTGCCAAAGGAAAACAGCCCCAACCCAATCTTATCCTGATGCACCCGCCAAGAGGGCTGGGCTGTAATTGCATCCGAAACAGCTTCAAAGTAATCACTGATTGTTAATTCATCAGAGTATGTTGGAAGCATTAACTTGAACTCGGTTCTAAGCTTTGCAGCTAAAGTCAGGTTTGAGCCTAGCTCTTCACCTGTATATCGTAACTTAAAACTGTCTCTTGCAGACGAGCGAATTAATTCAACAGGAACCAGAATTAAAGGAGCATACCTGGAAACAGAAGCGTTTGTTGGTTCACTCCACTGCATAAATCCAAGCGCGAGATATAAAACCTCAACACCTTGCTCCTGTAGCATTGTATGCGCTTCAGTTTCAAGCTTTAACAAAGCTTTATCAAGTTTTGAAGGGATCAACCCAGTTTGCAGATACTTATCAATAAAGCGAGATTCCCCCTTCTTCTGTTCTAAGTACAAATCAAGTGGAGGCAGATCAGTTTCATCATCTGCAGAATAAAAGGTTCCTTCGTCATCATTCTCGGTAATTTTTTGTTGATACACTTCAGGAAGGGGTAAAAACCCAAGTGAAATTTCTTTCTCAACTAATATTTCAAAAATGTTTGCAGATTTTTCATCTACAATATCGAGAGACTTACTGCCACTTCGGTAATTTAACTGAGGATTCGCTCTAAGACCCATATCGAGTAATTCAAGACGCGCGCGCTCCAACTGCTGCTCAACAACCATAAAATTCCCCTTTGGTTTATTAGGCGATCTACATATTTAATTTTTTGTCAAAAAACAACATAACACGGTTTTTTCTAAAATCAATATTGCTACTAGTTGAGGGATGACGGCTGATTATGAATATAACGGAATATATAACCTAACCTAGAACCTAACCTAGAACAGTGTAGTTACTTATAGTCTGATCTTTTAGGTCGGTTTTTTTGTGCCTAAAGTTTTTTAAAGAATAGTTATATTTTTATTTGCCGGAAAAATCGACACCGTTACAGTTAGGACGAAACATGACAATGAATGCAATAGAGCCGTTTTGGCAGAAATTAGGCATGCCTAATTTCTAATATCATGAAAAGTAATAAGATTAAAACCCTTGAAAAGTTACCCTACCTTTTCAAGGAAATCACTTGAGAGTTTGTGGGATTATCTACATTAGGTTCTGAACAAAAGGCTGTAGGAGCTTTTTTGGTTTTTCTTTTGTGTTACATCTGATACCGCTCAATTATTAAAAGTGTTAAACAGCTTATATGTGGTATCAGGGTGGTTGCGGAGATAAGAGAAAAATTTATTTTTTGGGAGCCCGTCCAGCTAAAGGTAATCAGCTATCATAGCCACTAGCCATATGGATAGGCAAACAAACTCCGCCATCGATGGCGGGTTGAAAGAAGTACTTTGCGGTGTCGGCGCACCCAAGGAAGTAGTTATGCATACTAAACGGAGATAACCACCTTTGAAGAGTGATAACAGGTTTCAATTAAATTGCTCATTAAAAGAAGGGTTGAAAGTAGAAGGCCCTGCAAAAACCCCATTAGTACATTATGCCGGAATCGCAGCTATTATATGTGCGGTATCACTGCTTGCATATGTGTTATTTCCGAACGGGCTCTCCTGATGCTTAACTGGTTACATCAGTGATGTACATAAAATCCAGCGACGTAATTGCTACGCGCATTGCTGTTAGCTTTGCAAAGAAAGTAGAGAGTAAGCGAGTGCCTAATATTGCGCGAAGCTTTTACCTGTTTTGGGTGACGATGCTTCACACTTTTTCAAACTTACGGATAAGTGCTTGCGTTGAGGTGTTGGGTATAAATAAAAAACGCGAGCTTGGGTGCGACTCGCGTTTTATTTTTAAAAGATTATTTAATAATTAAATCAGTCTGTTACCTCATAGTAACAAACTCCTCGGAGCCGGTTGGGTGTATCGCGACTACCGAGTCAAAGTCTGCTTTGGTTGCGCCCATCTTCATTGCAACGGCGAATCCTTGGATCATCTCATCTACGGCAAAGCCGATGCCGTGTAGACCCACTACGGTTTCTTCTGGGCCTGCGCATACAAGTTTCATGCGACACGGTTGGCGGTGCTGAGTGACCGCGGTGTACATTGCAGCAAAGGTAGAGGTATAGACCTTGATGTTGTCTTTACCGTACTTTTCTTCCGCTTCTGGCTCTGTTAGGCCAATGGTGCCAATTGGTGGGTGGCTAAAGACGACGGTAGGGACTAAGTCGTAATCCATTTTTGCGTTTGGCAATTCCGGATTGAATAGGCGCTCGGCTAGCATTCGACCTGCTTTCACGGCAACAGGAGTCAGCTCTATGCCACCATCCATAATATCACCGAGCGCGTAGATACCTTTGGCTGTGGTGTTTTGCCATTCGTCGACTTTAATATGGCCGCTAGACGTGGTTTCTACATCTGTCGCAGCGAGGTTGATAAGATCTGTCATTGGTTCACGGCCAATTGCCCAGATCAGTTTGTCTACGGTGTAAGACTCACCATTTTCAAGATGTAAGGTGACTGAGCCATCTTCTTCTTTAGTCACTGACTGTGGCACTGCGTGAGTGTGCAGCGTTGGACCTTCTTTTTCCATTACCTCAGTTAAGGTTTCAACCAAGATAGGATCAAAGTTACGAAGTGGAGCGTGCTTACGAACAAATAGGTGGGTTTCTGTGCCCAAGCTGTGCAATACGCCCGCAAGCTCTACCGCGATATAACCCGCGCCTACAACCGCTACGCGGCGAGGTTGCTCTTTAAGCTCAAAGAAACCGTTTGAATCGATACCATGCTCAGCGCCTGGAATATTAGGGATCGTTGGGCGGCCACCGACGGTAATATTGATATGATCGGCAGTGTAGTGCTCACCATTGACTTCAATGGTGTTGTTATCAACAAACTTAGCAAAGCCATTGATCACGGTGACGCCATTTTTTGCTAGGTAGCCGTTGTAACCTTGGTGAATACGGCCAATGTAGGCTTCGCGACTTTCTACCAGCTTACCCCAATCGAAGTTCTTTAGTTCAACATCAAAACCATAATCTGGTGCGTATAGTTTAATGGCTTCAGCAACTTGAGCGCCGTGCCACATCGCTTTTTTTGGCACGCAGCCCACGTTTACACAAGTACCGCCTAAGTGCTTTGCTTCTATTAATGCCACTTTGGCACCTCGCATCGCCGCTCGGTTTGCAGATGCGATCCCGCCACTACCGCCACCGATTGCGATATAGTCAAAATGTTGAGCCATAAAAATTCCTCGCCAATTATTTGTTTTGCTTAAACCCTACTACTTTATATTAAGTAAATAGCAAAAGTGCACAACCGAAGACCGATATTAAGCAAAAATCTGTTCAGATACTTGTAAATGCGGTCATTCACCCTTATTTCAACCTCAATATTAGATTAGAAAATAAAGAGCGTGCCCATGAGTAACCCATTAATCGGGCTAGAAGGATTACCTCCTTTTTCGAAAATTAAGCCTGAACATATTGTTGAAGCATTAAAATCTGCCATCGCGCACTGTCGTGAAACTATCGACACTGTTTTAGCGCAATCGAATTATACTTGGGACAACTTTGTACTACCGCTAGAAGAAGCGGACGATAAACTTAGCCGCATGTGGTCGCCGGTATCGCATATGCACTCAGTGGTCAATTCAGAGGCGCTGCGCAAAGCGTATGATGAGTGTTTGCCATTAATCTCTGAATATTCGACTTATTGTGGCCAACATCAAGGGCTATATGAAGCCTATAAAGCAGTAAAAGAGTCAGCTGAGTTTGGTCGCTTATCGATTGCTCAGCAAACGTCGGTGGATAATGCACTGCGTGATTTTCAACTTTCTGGTATTGCGCTTGAAGCTGCGAAGCAAAAGCGCTATGGCGAAATTGTGGCACGACTGTCGGAGCTGGCATCAAAGTTTGGCAACAACGTAATGGATGCCACTCAGGCATGGCAAAAACATATTACTGATGAGTCTGATTTAACTGGGCTACCTGAATCTGCCTTGGCACTTGCCGCTCATACTGCCGAATCCAAAGGATTAGAGGGCTGGGTATTTACGCTAGATATTCCTTCTTACCTTCCTGTGATGACTTACGCAGATAGCCAAGCGCTCCGTGAAGAGGCTTATCGTGCGTTTGTAACCCGTGCTTCGGATCAAGGGCCTAATGCTGGCGAGTTTGATAACTCAGCGATTATGCATGAAGCGCTTACGCTTAGACACGAACTGGCTCAGTTACTTGGCTTTTCTAGTTTTGCAGAAAAATCACTGGCAACCAAAATGGCTGAGACGCCAGAGCAAGTATTTAAGTTTTTAAACGACCTTGCTGCTAAGTCAAAACCACAAGCCGAGCAAGAAGTGGCTGAACTACGAGAGTTTGCGAATAAAGAACACGGTGTAAGTGAGCTAAAACCTTGGGATTATGCATATTATGGCGAAAAGTTAAAACAAGCTAAGTATGCGATTTCTGACGAGGCACTGCGCCCTTACTTCCCTGAGCATAAGGTACTTGCCGGTTTATTTGAAACCGTAAATCGCCTGTTCGGGATCCGTGTGAGTGAAGTCAAAGACGTTGATACTTATCATCCAGACGTACGCTTTTTTGCTATTCACGATGATAAAGGTGAGTTGCGTGGTCATTTCTATCTCGACCTATATGCCCGTGAACATAAGCGTGGTGGTGCTTGGATGGATGACTGCATGGGCCGAAAAGTACGCGCAAATGGTGAGTTGCAGACTCCTGTCGCTTATCTAGTTTGTAACTTCAATAAAGCTGTTGGTAATAAACCTGCGCTATTTACCCATAATGAAGTAACCACTTTATTCCATGAGTTTGGTCACGGTATTCATCACATGCTAACGCAAGTGGATGCAGCGCCAGTTGCTGGTATTAATGGTGTGGCATGGGATGCGGTTGAGCTGCCAAGTCAGTTTTTAGAGAACTGGTGCTATGAAGAAGAAGCGTTGAACTTCATTTCAGGGCACTATGAAACGGGTGAGCCGCTACCAAAAGAAATGTTAGACAAGTTACTGGCAGCAAAGAACTTCCAATCAGCCATGCAAATGCTACGTCAGTTGGAGTTTTCGTTGTTTGATTTTCATATTCACGCAGACTTTGAGCCAAATACGGATTGCCAAATTCAAGCAACGCTCAATGCGGTGCGTGAGCGTACTGCGGTTGTTAAAGCGCCTGATTTTAATCGCTTCCAGCATAGCTTTAGCCATATTTTTGCTGGTGGCTATAGCGCGGGCTACTACTCTTATAAGTGGGCAGAAGTGCTGTCTGCGGATGCGTTTTCTAAGTTTGAAGAAGAAGGGATATTTAACCCGCAAACTGGGCGTGAATTTATGCATCACATTCTTGAAAAGGGGGGATCAGAAGCGCCGATGATACTGTTTACTCGCTTCCGTGGTCGAGAGCCAAAAGTAGATGCGTTGCTGCGCCACAGCGGGATCGCCGCCTAGTTATATTTCCACTCCAAGCGCCTTCTTCTGAAGGCGTTTTTTTTGTCTTAGAAAGTGTGACTTTTTGTTAGCAAATTCAATATCTCTGACTATTCTATAAAGATATGAATTAATAGGGAAAGCCACATGACGAAACTGGTTCTTGCCATTGATGATGACAAACTCGTCCATCACATTGTTGATGAGGCGCTATCGCGTACGTGCAAAATATTACATGCGAAAAATGGCGAGGAAGGCTTACGGTTGGCTAAAAAATACCGTCCGGATATTATTTTGCTTGATGTCGAGATGCCTGGACTGTCGGGCTTTGAGGTATGTGAGCAACTCAAAAAACTAGAGGACACCACTGAGATCCCAGTTATGTTTTTGTCTTCTCGTGCCGATATTTCAGAGCGAATGCGGGGCTACAACGCCGGCGCTGCCGACTACATAGTCAAACCCTTTAACGCCGAAGAATTGCTAGCGCGTATTAATGTTCTTGATGACTACAGAAAAACCTCGTCGCAGCTCAAACAAGACGTACAGCGCGCCCAAACCACAGCCGAAATAGCCATGACCGACTCTGGTGATATGGGTCGTATAATGCGCTACGTTGGGCAATCGTATCACGCGCATGACCTCAATACTTTGAGCGCTCATTTTTTAGAGTTTTTTATGCCGATGGAGCTCGATGTTGCGGTGGCCTTTTGGTATCACCAAGACGCGATGTTTTACTCCAGTGAAGGGGCGATTCAACCGATAGAGCAAGAGTTATTTGAGAAACACAAAGATGGCAGTCGCTTTGTTGATTTTGGTCGCAGAACTATCATTAACTATCCTAAAGTCTCTTTACTGATTAAAAACATGCCAGTGGACGATGTTGCGGTTTATGGTCGCTATAAAGATCTGTTTCCGCACATACTGGAAGCCACTGATGCCAAAATCAGAGACATGGAAGTCAGTGAAGATGCGCTCAATAAAGTGGAACATATCGGGCAAGTATTTGCTGAGCTGAGCGATCATTTAAGCGGCGTTGGCGATCATTACAGTGGTAAAGTTGCTGAGTTTCAGACAGTGCTAGAAAGCGACAAGCTTGCAGTCTTAGAGTCAAGTGAAAGAGAACGGTTGCAAGAGCTCTATGAGCATTTCACTTATTTAAGCGATGAGCTAACCATAATTAAATATAAGTTAGGAGAAGTGACTGAGGTACGCCAGCAGCTTATAGAGAGTTTAAACAAAATAGCGAAACCTTGGGGTGAGGATGAAGTGGCGTCGCAAGCAGATATTGAACTGTTTTAAGTCACTGGATAATCAAAGACACTAGAAAGGGAAAGGGGTATACTGCCACGGTTGGTAACCCTTGGGAGCTTAGCTTGTATATTCACACCCCTTTTGAAGAAAACAGATCCTACCTAGATACGCTAACTAAGCTGTTTAATTTATCCGCCCTCACTATTAACGAGGCGGAGTTTCAATTGGTCTATGATGAACTAGGCTTACAGTTATTCAAAAAAGATGAACCAAAGCTCGGCGCTATTCGTGTTGATTTTGTGACTGGCGCAGTTGCTCATCGACGCAAATTTGGTGGTGGTAAAGGACAAGCAATTGCAAAAGCTGTGGGCTTAAATAAAGGTGCTGTGCCTACAGTATTGGATGCAACTGCGGGACTTGGACGCGATGCCTTTGTGCTTGCGTCTATGGGTTGCAAAGTAGTGTTACACGAGCGTAACCCGATAGTCGCAGCGCTGCTATATGACGGCTTGCAACGCGCCTATCAAGATGCTGAAATTGGCGAATGGGTGCGGTCAACTATGCGGCTGGAGTTTGGCTCCAGCCATGACTTGCTAGAGCAAGCGGGTTGGCGTCCGGATGTAGTATATCTTGATCCTATGTTTCCGCATCGTGAAAAGTCAGCGCAAGTGAAGAAAGAAATGCGAGTATTTCAAGACTTAGTTGGCAATGACTTAGATGCGGACGCACTTTTGCCTTTTGCTTTGCAGTTAGCCACTAAAAGAGTTGTGGTAAAACGTCCAGACTACGCTGGCTTCTTAAATGATAAAACGCCAAGTATGCAAATAAAAACCAAGAAAAACCGCTTTGACGTTTATGTTAATGCCGCGATGAAATAGCACACCACTACCTGATTTAATTTTGTGCAGTAGATATCTAGATGGATATACGCAAAAAGTATGGTTTTGTACTATTGTACAGAAAAGGTAACAGATTTAATCAAGTTGTCATAAATCCTTAATACTCTTGCGGAGCATTTTGATTAAGGGGTTGTGATTCTATGCGCGTGTCTACTTTTACTCGGTTATTGGCAATATTACTGACGACAGCGAGTATTCTACTTGGGGCGAGTCTGTTTTGGGCAAGCCAAGTGTTAACGGAGCTTGATGTGCAAGACGCCGCTTACAATCAAGTTAAAAATGCGGTGATCATCGAGCTTGAGGGTACAGTAGAAGATTACTTGAGTGCGGGCGATAGCCAGTATTTAAGTAAGGCTGATGAGCAAATCAAAGCATTACAGCAAAGTGTGGAGCGGTTACCACCAGCGCTTGCTGAGCAACTTAAAACTAAACTCACACAACTACAACAAGATATTGCAGGTAAATACCGAGCACTCGGCAAGCTCTCAGGTAATGAACTTGCGCTGTTGGATAATGCGCTTAGGCAAATGTCAGGTTCAGCATCGAGTCTCGTTAAGTACGCAATTAAAGCACAAGATAGTGCTGCCAAAGAATCCTACTTTAATCTCGCTTCAGACTACTTTAGCGAAGTCTCGAATTTGAGCTTATATACTTACCAATTAGTTATGGCTTACGAACAGCAGACCGAGCAGAGTTTGATGTCGAGCTTAAGCCGTTTGCAGGATATTGCCGCGCGAATAGACCGACTCGAAAACTTAGGGGTAATGAGTGAGGTAGACGAAGACGAGCTATTTTTAGGTGCCGAAGCCGAAGACTTAGCGCTAGAAATAAAAGCAGAGCTTGTGAGCTGGCCTAAACGTTATGCCCGCGACTTAGAAAATACCTTGCAGCAGTCCAAACAACGCCAAGCTGGCATGCTGGCACTGCGAGGTGATATTAAAGCAATCTCAGAGAATATCCTACAAGCAGAGACCAACTTAAAAACAGAGCAGGCTGACGTAAAAACCAATGTGTTTATGCTGTTTGGTGTGGCCATTGGGTTACTCGTACTGCTCGCAGGTGGTGTCTATTTTGTGCAGTTCAATCAAGTATTAACTCCGCTAAGACAACTACGCGATGGCTTCGCTCAGCTTATCGAAAGCAATGAATTACGTAATATTGAAAGTAAAAACCAAGACACTGAAATTGGCGAAATTGCGAGTTACTTTAATCAGTTAATTGATAGGCAGCGAGCAGAAGCGGACGAACGCTCAGAAATGCTGAGTGTGATAAATACCTTTATGGAAGAGATGAACACTAACTTGGCGCAGATCTCTGCACAAGCTGGAAACACGTTTGAGCAGGTGGAGCAAAACCAAGCACAGCTTGACTCGCTTAAAGCGCTTGGGGCAGATGCCAATCAAATCAACGCACAAGTTGCCGACAATGCCAATAACACCTTTGAAGCAATGACACAAAGTGTGTCCTATGCGGATGCTATGTTGAGCGCTTCATCTACCACGCAAAAGCGGGTAGAGCAGGGATTAGAGAGCTTAAATGAATTACTTAATGGTGTTTCAGATGTGAGTAAAGTGATTGACATGATCAGCTCCATCGCAGAACAAACAAATCTACTCGCGCTCAACGCAGCGATTGAGTCGGCGCGCGCAGGAGAGCATGGCCGCGGGTTTGCGGTCGTTGCGGATGAAGTACGAAAGCTTGCACAGCAAACACAAGCCTCACTGACTGATATTCACCAGCAATTAAATGTTTTGAGTGATAACTCAAACAAAGTATCGACACAAATCTCGGCTTTGGCAGATGAGGCACAGCAGCAAACAGGCCATGCACAAGAGTTGAAACGCAACTCAGAAGGTGTGGCAGAGAGCGCACAGAGCGCCAACCAAGTTGCCGCCCATGCAATGGATCTTGCCAATCAGCAATCAGATCTCTTAGATACCTTTGGCCACGCCATGGATAGCATGAAAGGTCAGGTTAATAGCTCACATGAGCAAGTGCAACAAATCCAGCAAAGCCTTAAAGAAAAAATGCGGGAGATCAGGGGGACTTTAGGTTTGCAGTAATCAGGATTGTGCCGTAGGTCGAGATTTATCTCGACAGCATAAGCTGAAACGTCGGAGCCGCTTCACGCGGCGAGCAGTTAAAAGCTCGCGAGGTGAACTCGCTCCCACAAACTAAACTCGAAATAATTAAAAAAGGCCGCAAATGCAGCCTCTCGTTGGGGAAAGAAGACTCAATCAGAGCCTACTAAATTTTGCTTATGGCTTGTACTGCGCGTCTAACGTTAGGCCAGAGAACGTACGGTAAGCATTAACACTTAGGTGCCATGTACCCGCTTGCGGATTAGTGATTACACAAGTCTCGGTATTACCATTTTCATATGGACGACAGTCATAGCTGCTTGTTGTAGGTTGTGAGCCAAACTTAACGAATAAGTCAGCGTCACCTGAGCCACCAAATGTTTTCACGGTGAAGTCGCTCATACCCTCTGGTACTTCGATAGTGTAATGAACCCACTGGCCGCTTGAAGCTGAAATATCTTCAATTGTACCGCCACCTGCTTGTGGACCACCTGTGCTAGAGCCCGAAGTTGCCGCAACTAAACTTACGCCTGAATAAGCTTTATAGCCGTTAATCATTACATGGTATGTACCAGCTTGAGGTGCGTCAAAGCTACAAACTTCGGCATTACCGCCTTCATATGGGCGACAGTCATAGCTGCCTGAAGTTGGTTGACTGCCAAGTTTTACATAAAGGTCAGCATCACCTGTTCCACCGCTCATGGTGAAGGTCACATTGGTTTTACCAGCGGGTACGTCAAAAGTGAAAAATTGATTGCTGCCAGCCGCGCCGCTTAGACCCGTTTTTGCAACGCCATCTTCAAGCGTATTACCTGTAGGTGGTGTGACAACATCGCCTAAAGCTTCATTTACCGCAGCGGCTGCATCAACAACACCAGTACCACAGTTTGAACAGCTACCAGCGAAGCTACGTGTAGTGTTTTTCAAGATAGTTTCTACTTCGTCAGGCGTAGCAGATGGTTTAGCTTGCTTGATTAGCGCAGCAACACCCGCAACGTGAGGTGCCGCCATAGACGTACCTTGTGAGTAATGGTAGCTATCATTTGAAGGTGCACCAGAGCCTGAGTTATGCGTAGACAAGATACCTTCTGGATCATCAGCAAAACTTTGCGCGCCACCCGGAGCGGCAACGTCGATGTTTGCACCATAGTTTGAGTAGTAAGCACGGCTACCATCACGACCTACAGATGCTACGTTTACTACGCCATTACAGTTACCTGGGTTGTAGTTTGCTGAGTTATCGTTATCGTTACCTGCCGCAATAACAATGACTGTACCGTTGTTACGTGCTTGGTTGATTGCATTTTGTGTGGTTGCGCTACATGCACCGCCACCACCTAAACTCATGTTGATAACATCAGCAGGGTTAGCATTTGCAGGCACACCAGATACCGAGCCGCCAGATGCCCAAATGATGCCGTCAGCGATATCAGACGTTAAACCACCACATTTACCAAGAACACGTACAGGCACTACTTTAGCGTCGTATGCAACACCAGCTACACCTTCACCATTATTTGTAACCGCAGCAACTGTACCCGCTACGTGTGTACCATGCCAGCTTGAGTCTTGATCCGCGCGTGGAACAGGTTGACCTGAAGAGTCTGTTCCACATTCACCACGAGTGACTGCATCACCAGGGTCACGAGCATCGTTGTCACGTGCGCCACCATCGTTAGCAACAAAGGTATTAGAGATCATGTCATAGCCAGGCAGAATGTTGGCATCTAAGTCTAAATGTGGGCGATAACCTGTATCTAGTACCGCAACTACCACACCTTGACCTGTTGCTTTATCCCACGCTGCAGGGGCATTAATACCAGCAGCAGCTTCGTAGTAATGCCATTGATCGTTATAACGAGGATCGTTAGGCGTTGCGAATGGCTTTAGCATTTGGTCAATTTCGATGTATTCAACATTACCAGAAGCCATCACTTCGTTCATGAATGCTTGTGCTTCTTTTGCTGATAGCTTTTTGTCAGCACGCATAACGTGGTGATTGCTAAGAGCCATTGGGCGTACGTACTGAGCGCGAGCACTCGCTTTACTGCTCTTAAAGCCTTGTACAAAGCTTTCTGCACGTTGTTGCATTTTAGCAGGAGCAAGATCCGTAGCTGAAAGGCCCATCATTTGCGAACCAGCATCTTTGTACTTGATGATGAACTGTGTACCAAGCGTGCCTTGTGATGATAGTTTTTGTGCCGTTGCTGCAAGCGCTGCATCTTGGCCGATTGATTGTGCTGGTGCGGCTGTAACTGCTGTTGCAGTGAATAATGCGCTCACTGCGACGCTTAGTGCAGCGCGCTTAAAGTTTTTATTGATTGTCATAATGTTTCCCTAGTTTCTAACTTGTTGTTCAGCTGTTAATAAAAAGCTGATGGTCAGTGAAAGTAAACTCCTAGTTAAAAAAAAGAAAGCGCTGTTTTGTTATTTGCACTAATTTTTTAGTTATATGTGGATGGATAAATGGCTATAAAAAATTCTTACTGTATTGTTTTTAATCGATATTTTTCATTTTTGTGAGAGGGTGAATAAATTTCAGTTACATTGTAAATGACTGTAAACAAAATAGTGTTTTTAACTTTGTGAAGCATTTGTAGCTAATAGAGTGGAGACTTTCTTAGTGTTAAAGGTTGGTTTTTTTGTTGTTCTAGTTGTATTTTCTTATTTTTGAGGTTTTAAGAAATGATAGCGCTGACATAATGTTTACAAGTGTTTAAAAGGTATACGAGTGGCTATTGATATTCGTAGCTGTGATTAGATAAAGAATCTAGCATCTTATGTTTTGGTAACATTGAGCTGATGTAGTAGCTGGTATCAATACTGGTTTTACTATGTGATGCACTGTTTAAACGAACTTGCCGAACCGCAGTGCGATCTCGACAGCTTACTGCCTTGGCATGCTAGCCTCAGTGATATTTAACGGTGAAGTGCGATTTAGTGATAAACACAACAGCAGAGCTATAGCCAAACTGTTGTGTTTAGAGTGTGTTGTATGGAGGATATGGAGATATTACAAAATTATTTTTGCAGCCGGAGCTACTTCCAGCACAGCAGTGTATTGAGCTCCTTTTGCTGAATTAACAACACCATCACTGAGTTTACTCTGCACTTTCCTTACACCGACCCCACCGTAAGTACCACCAAAATTAAAAAAACCGAAAATATAATCATGAGGGAGGATTTGGTTACTATCTGTAGGTGCATAAAAGCCATCAGATGGATAATATTGTTGGACAATCCATCCAACCCCTTTTTTGGCTAGTTGCAGTATATTTTCCCAAGAGGACTGTGTTGTGAACTTACCTACATAGACATGATCACCGCCTAACAGGCCATCACGCTTGATGACCCAATTATCTTTGTTAGCAATAAACTTCGTGTCTTCAATCTGCGATTCAGTGCCTATCAAAGAGAGTAATTCAGAATTTAGATGATATGTTAACGGGATATATTTACTAACTAACCTTGCTTCCCGTTCATCTAAACGGTTTTGGCCTAGTAAAAAATGAAGATTCGCAAAACAGGATTTATGTCCAGTGCTTAGGTCAATCGGATTATCAGGGAAAAACAGTTTATTATTTCTATGTAATATGGTTAAGTCTAATATTCTCTTTTCGTTGAAATCAAAGTTGAAAATAGGGACATTGACAATATCAATTTGCACTCCATCAATAGTAGCCCTTTCAGCATCAACTTGAAGTTTATCAAAGTTAATATCGGTCACGATATTAAGGTTAAGGTCCAATTGATTGATAACTTGGGTAAAAAAGTTTAATGACTCTTTACATAGTTCGTTTTCGTTTTCAAACTCAAATAGTAAGTTTAAAGGGCGACCGATATCACCAAGCTTTTCTTTGGCCATTCTTTCCGTTTGGATCAGATAACAGTCTAAGATTTGAGTTATTTCTAGTTTGTTGCTTCCACCCACAATTTGACGGTAAAGGTCTGTCAGGTGGTAAAGATGCCAACCACCAATATTTGTGCCCGCGTTAAACTCGACTAGTTTCAACATATTGCGAGTTATCAAAGCATCATAACGTCCCACCATAAACTGTCCGGCTGGCAAGTTAGGGTCTAGTTGATTGAACCACTCAATAGGTACTTTGTACTGTGCTTTAAATACAGCAGGGTACTCACGAGCTAGTATTACCATTGATTTAAACAAGAGGTCGGATATCTTCTTTACTACCTCTATCATGTCGTTTTTGGTTCTGCTATCAATGATAACGGGCCAAGGTGAAACAGATGCTCGCAACTGTTCATAGCTTTTAGGGATCTCGCCGCTCCGGATCGCTTGGGTTTGCTCTTCGATACGTTCAGGCGCGTTTAACATTGTTTTTATAAATTCAGCGTTACTGTTAGCGAGCGCTTTATGATTATCTAATAATTCCATTCTTTAGTCTCCTTTGAGTGATACTACAGAGTTAGAAAAGCTGGTGGCGCAACACCACCAGTAGACTTTACTCGTAACGCAATGCGTCAATAGGTTCCATTTTCAGTGTGCGCTTGATTGGGACCATCACGGCAATAATGATGATCAAAGTTATAAACAGAGGAATAGCCGCAAATATTGCGGGATAAAGCTCAACTAATCCTGATTGTTGTAGTGCGTGATTTAGCGAGACCCCTGCTGGGATCCCTGCGATTAGCCCTATGATTAGTAGGGCACTCGCGCCTGCTAAGAAGTGTTTGGCTATGTTGGCATCATTCGCACCTAGAGCGCGCCGGATCCCTACTTCTTGGGTTTTCTGACCGATAGAGTGAGACATCACACCATAAATACCGGTAAATGCGAGCACCACAGAGGCCACTGCAAATGCAGTAAATAACAAGCTAAGGAAGTCAATGAATGCTAAGCGTCGTTCTTTTAGCCTTTCACTCGTAACATATCGATACGGAGCGACATGGTTGGAGTCTTGCTTGAATGCCTCTGAAGCAATGAGTTCGGTTAATTGGCTAGGAGGCAATGATGACTTCAACACCATAGTTAAAAAACTTACGGGGTTTTGATCCATACTTAGGAATATGCTAGCTCGCGCTTGAGCACGACTAGAAGGTGCGCCATGAATGACATCGTTAACTAGACCGATGATTAGGTGCCAGTCGTGATTGCCTTCACCATCAACAATACGAACCTTTTTACCCATGTAATCACCCTCAGGGAAGTGCTGGTTGGCAAAGTTTTGTGTGATGATGGCAACTCGCTGAGAATTTTCTCGGTCACTAGAGTCAAACAACCTTCCCTCAAGTAATCGAATACCCATAGTGTCAAAGTAGTCTGTACTGACTGAGTTAACTTCTGTTTGAGGGTATTGGTGATCAGGGCCTACCTCAGTGCTTTCTAAGGCGAATTGGCGCCAGTTAACCCAAGTTAACGGTAGCATTTGGGCATAAGAAACCTGCTCGATTGCTGAATTTTGCTCCAAGACATTTTCCATTCTGCGTAAATAATTGAGTTTTCCTTGCACAGAAGCATAGGCCTCCACTTCATTTGGAAACTCTACCAAGGCTGTGAAATAGCCTTCCATGTCAGCACCGTAATTCATGGTGTTTTTATCATGAACTGTGTACATTAGCGCAATTGAAGGAATAAGCAGCGCGCAAGACAAGCAAACTTCCAGGATGATAATGGTACGGCTCAAATGTGCGGAAAGTTTGCTTTGTGCACCACGCGTACCGTCACGTAATGCTGCGTTGATATCGGAAAAAGCTGAACGTAAAGCGGGTAACACACCAGTAATAATGGCGGTGATAGCTGTGATAATTATAGCCATCACAATCGTACTGGTCGTTAATGAAAATTGCCACCACATTGGGGCTTCGCTTGCTTTATAGGATTTGCTCAGCTGCTCGAGACATATCCCGATACCAACATTGGATAAAATAAGAGCAAGCAAACCAGAGAAAAAGCAAATAAGTACACTTTCCATGAGCACATGGCTGAATAGACTTTGACGAGTAGCGCCCACAGCTGCTCGAATAGCGATTTCTTTTTTTCGGTCTAGTGCTCTAGAGAACATCAGATTAGCAACGTTGATCGAAGATAAAAGCAGTATGAGTACGACGCAAATTTGCATCGGTAAAATCATGTTGACTGGAAGGGGCAGCCAGTTTTCTTGGAAGGTAATGACCTCAGCATTGACCTTAGCGTTTAGGCGTGGGTGAGCGGCTCGAATAGTATTTAAGATCTGACCTATATCAGATTGGGCTTGTTCGTTATTAATATTGGTTTTTAGTCGGCCATAGACACTTACCATGGGAGCCTGATCTCGAGGTATCCCATTACCCGTGGTTTTCAATGGTAAATATAAATTACCAGAGTTAGGGAACCGGATATGTGGGATAACACCCACAATTCGGTAGGGTTCCTCACCAACCATCAGATTTTGACCGACGACGTTAGGATCTGAGGAAAATGAAGCGCGCCACATTTTCTCAGTAATGAGAATTACATTTGAAGAATCAGGTGCCAAGTCGCTTACTTGGAAAGTTCGTCCAAGTAAGGGTTTAATCCCAGTGATATCGAAAAACTTGTTGGTTACGTGAAAGCCTTGTTCTTGATAGACTTTACCACCTTGGCTAAAAGTGTAGTTAGCGCCGCTATAGGCGTCAAAAACTTCGAAGCTAGTTTGGCTGCGACCCATATCTTCGTAATCATGGATACGAAAGCCTCCCCAGTTGACTCCTTTGTTTGATACTAACCTAATACGCTCACCGTTATCAAATGGCAGGTCCACATGTAGGGTATTGTACAAAAAGCTGAACATAAAAATGCACAATGTCAGGCCAATTGTCATTACACCAACGGTTAAAGCAGAAAACTTTAGATTGTGCCTCATTGAGCGCATAGCAAATAACGCATCATTTAATATAGTCATGGTATTCTTCCTTTAGGCGTATTGCTGCTCTAGGACTTGTTCGTCTGTGACAAGCTTGCCATCAAGAATATGTATCACCCGCTGCGCTCGTTCAGCACCGCGAGGATCGTGAGTAACCATACAAATAGTCGCACCCTCTTTGTGCAGTTTATCAAGCAGATCCATCACTAGCTCGGCATTTTTCGAATCAAGGTTACCTGTGGGTTCATCGGCTAACAGAATTGAAGGTTCACCAACAATGGCCCTAGCAATTGCTACGCGTTGTTGCTGACCACCCGATAGTTGACTGGGGTGATGCTTGGCGCGATGCAACATGTCGACTTTTTCTAATGCACTGGCAACTTTCTTCTCCCGATCGGCTTTGGAGATATCTTGGCGGTAGGTGAGTGGTAGAGCAACGTTTTCAGCTACAGTTAATTCACTGATCAAATTGAAGGATTGAAAAATAAACCCGACCTCTTTATTTCGAATATGTGCACGTTGGCTGGAATCCAGATCCGTCACATCATGTCCGTTCAAGTGATACTGCCCTGAAGTGTGTGTATCAAGTAGCCCTAAAACTGACAAAAGTGTCGATTTCCCACAACCTGAAGGGCCCGATAGAGAAACATATTCACCAGCTTCAATTACCATATCGATGTTTGCTAGAGCGTGAGTATCGACTTCGTCTGTCGAAAATACTTTATTTAGACCTGTGAGTTTTATGAGTTCTTTCACGATGATATTTCCTGATTTTTAATTATTAAATTTAATCGTTGATGTTGTTGTTTAATTGACCCCGAAACCATCCTGCGGGGCCGATAATGAGCTATAAAATAGATACCTTGTTAAAGGTCGCGAAGTCCGTTGTTTCAGATACAATGATTTGATCGCCTGCCTTCAAGCCCGAGATAACCTCTATTTCCAAGCTTGATGCGACGCCAAACTGTACTTTCACTTTTTCAGCTTCATTCGTTTTACTATTTATCTTGTATACATCTAAGACATTATTCGCTTTGGAAAACGCCGGTCGACGAACAAATAAAGTATTGGGTTTCTCTGTGATCAAAATTTCTCCATTAATGGATAAATCAGGACGAGCTTCATCGGGTAACAAGGATGTGAGTTCTACTTCAATCAAGACCGTACCGTTGGTCACAGCTGGGTCGATACGCGTTACCGTGCCTTCAATTTGGTTAAAGCGAGTGTCAACAATGGCTCGTTGCCCTATAGCTAAGGCAGAGGCACTGAGCTCAGGGATTTGCAACTCGGCAATAAGATCATCTTTGTCGGCAATGCGGGCAATGTCGCTACCAACAACAAGTTGCTGTCCAACATCTAACCCCATGGTTTGCAAGATTCCATCGACAGGGGCTCTGACCTCCAATGAAGCCACTTGAAATCGTGCACGTTCTAAAGCTTTCTTTTGACGGTTTAGGCGAGCTTCTTGAGCTGAATACTCAGCCTCAAGGTTTTTTTCTAGTTGTGACAGCAGGTTTTTATCGAGTTCGAGTGTAGTTTCAAAGTGAGAAACTTGCATTTTCCGGCTTTCATAATCAATTTTGGAGACCGTTGCGTTACCTTTGCTGATTAGTTCCTTTTCAGCTTCTAAACGAATTTTCTCCACTGAATACTCCATTTGATTTCGCATCATCAGGCCTCTCATCTCCATCAAACGCGTTTGGTGCTGGACTTTAAGGGCTGCTGCTTCCTTCTCCATCGCTTCAACTTCCCATGCTAGCTCTTCGGTTTGCTGCACCAGCTCAGGGTTTTCCAAACGTACGATCACTTGACCTTTTTTAACTTCAGCCCCTGCTCGGAGAAAAATACGCTCGACTCTGCCAGCAACAGTACTAGCGACTAGTCGCACATCTTTGGGAGCTAAGACTCCCGGTCCTGCGACTTTAATGGAGAAATCTCCTTGACGTACTTGGCCCGTAAGGATGAGATCAGAATCTACACTATGGGCACTGATACGCAGGTTAGAGAGTGCGAACACAGAGAGTACTGCGAAGGTCAAGATGGCAGATATAATTACTGCCTTTTTTTTATAAAATGGCGCAGTTTTCTTTTTTATGATGTCCATTAATTATTCCTTTCTACAAAAAAAACATAGGGCCAATTTCATCAAGCGCTGCAAAGAATGAGCGTATATCGTCACTGGTGTTATACATGTATGCAGAGACTCTGATTACCTGTCCACTGGTTTGCGCACTCACGAATGGTTGTGCGCAAAGATGACCATGTCGGCAGACGATGCCGTAGGTGTCGCTCAATATTCTGGCTATGTCATCAAGCTCATCGACTTGTTTTATTCCCAAGCTTAATACCGCCCCTCGATCAGTGTTTGGATTGCCAATTACTTGGAGATAGTCTCGCTCTTGAGCCATATTTAGCATCAAAGTGGACATCTCTCGATCATGTTTTTCCAACTGTTCAAAACCGATTTTATTGAGATAGTCAAGTGTTGCCCCAAAACCGTAGGCACCTGCAATATCAGGTGTCCCTGCTTCATAGCGATGAGGTATTTTTCGTAGGCGATAGTGTTCGGTGTCGACCCAATCGACCATACCACCGCCGACGCTCATTGGATCAAGAGTTTCAAGCATGTCCTTGCGACCATATAGAATACCAACGCCAGTAGGGCCTGCCATCTTATGTGCTGAGAATGCTAAAAAGTCTATGTCGAGTTTACGTACATCAATTTTGCGATGAGGAATAGACTGAGCTGCGTCAACAACAACAATTGCACCTGCTTCTTTTGCTGCTTTAGCCATTTCTTCGAGTGGGTGGTAAATACCAGTCACATTTGAACAATGGCTAATGGCAACCACTTTTGGACTTTGCTTCAGTAATTGGTGAAAGTGATCCATGTCTAACATTCCGTTATCAGTAAACTTGACCATGTCCACAGAAGCATGCTTCATCCAAGGTAGTAAGTTCGAATGGTGAGCATCAGACAGTACCAATACCTTATCTTCTTTTGTTAGATTTAGGCCTGTTGCGACTAAGTTAATAGCAGCAGTGGTGTTGCTGAGCATCACGACTTCATTCCCTGAACAGTTGATGAGCTCCGCTACTTTATATCGACATGACTCAAAACGACTAGATACTACTTCCAGCATATAACTTTTTCCGCGATGGACATTGGAGGAAATACCAAGATAGTATTCGCTCATCGCATCTACCATCGCCTTGGGCTTCAAGGTTGTTGCCGCATTGTCAAGGTAAGTCACCTTTTGGTTATCCACATTGACATTGAGTCCAGGAAAATCTCCCGCCACTAGGTTCGCGAGTTGATTGATTGTTGATTCATCAGTTAGATACATTGTTGTAGCCTCCTTTTACAGCTTGAAATTTCCCGGAACGCTCTGCGGGTATGTAGTCGAGCAGCATGACGTTGACGTCGATGTTTCTGCCCAGTTGTTGCTTGAATGCTTCTATAATTGGTTTCTCTGCACCTGAGCTGTAGCCATCATTGACTATCATGCGCAACACAAATTCGTCATTGTCGATTTGTTCTAGCTGGTATACATCCAGCCAATCTGGAGCTTGAATGATTTGATCGAACTCCCAAGGAGACATGACGGGCTTATGTTGTTGTGTAATAAAATGTGTTGCTCGACCAAGCATGTTAATTCGTGTGCGGTCACTGCCACATTCACAGGTTCCCTGGTAATAGCGCACCATATCGCCAGTCATATAACGAATATGAGGACAAGCACCCTGGTCAATACTGCTAATACACAGTTCAGCATTTTCGCCTACAGCTGCGGGGTGGCCATGTTGATTGATAAATTCAAAGTAAAAGCTATCGTCGTTAAGATGTAGATGTCCAGCTGGACAACTCATGCCAATCCAGCCCATTTCTGAAGAGGAGAGCAACTCTGCAAAATGAGTTTGCGATGAAAAGTGCTCTGTTATCTGACGACGAGTGACAAGGTTGGCCGCCGAGTAAGATGTAACGACTGGAATATCAGGCAACGTTTTACCTTGCTTCTTGAAATTGCGAATTAAGAAGCTGAAATGAGTTGGATCGACGTAAAAGAGATCCGGCTGATACTCTAATACTTCATTGATGGCCTGATCAATCATTTTTTGTGAGGTTGTCATCAGGTCGTGGTAGACCGGCAATACTAGCGTTTTATCTGGCAACAGACGGTCTTCAAGCGCACTGTTTGGGTTGGCGCACTCAACGTCTGAACAGTTCGGTGCAGCGTAACGACATATTTTTCTGCCCTGGCGATGAAAAGCATTACCCACCGCGGGGTGAGACTTAGAACAAGACATCGCTCTTTGTAACAGCAACATCCCGATTTCTACTGTCGTTAAACGTTCTCCAGCGGTGCCAGAGCTGTTAGATTTTGTTAGCATGGGGTGGTTGAGTGTAAAACCTTTGGCTAACACACCAATTGGAAAGCTTTTGCGATAATCTACTTTATAGGTAAACGGCAGTGCGCTTACATCATCAGCAGTCTCGATAGTTTGTGGGGTGACACCAATCTCATCCAGCTTGCGTTTATAGTGCTGCACATTGCCATAGGCATAACGGATTTCTTTAATGACATTCTGTAAATTGTCCATAATCTTTGCCTTATTTGGTTTTTATTGTGTCTAACACGTTAAATGGCCTAGTCATACCTACTAAGGTCTGACGTTCTCCGCTAAAAGGCATGCGGCCATGGCTATAAAGCATGTTATCTAGCAACATTAAGTCCCCTTTCTGCCAAGCGAAACTGATTTTACTTTCTTCGTAGACTGTTCTAATCGTATCAATCACTTCATCTTCAATAGGAGTGCCGTCGCCATAGTATGTATTACGGGGTAAGTTTTCGATTCCAAACGAGCTAAGTAGAGCGCTTTTCAATTCAGGCTCAAGGGTCGATACATGAAATAGATGTGCCTGATTGAACCATAACGTTTCGTTGCTAACGGGATGTTTACAGACCGCAGGAAGTATTTGTTTGATACGAAGTCCATTGTCGCCTATCCACTCAAGCTGTACTTCATTCTCTAGGCAGTACTTTTCGACTTCAGATCGGTCTTCAGTACAGAACACTTCTTGCCAAGGTAGATCTACATTAGAGAAGTTACGAACATACATGACACCTTTTTTAGCGAAATTATCGCGAATCGATTCAGGAATTCTGCGGTATATTTCGCGACTATCTGCTATGGGAGTTTCGCCTCCATGTTCAGCAGGTAGCATAGAGAAAAAGCCTAGTCGCATTGGCCATATATTTGTGTAGGCTTGCTCATTGTGCTGTTGGATCAGTTGGTCCGAATGATATTCTGTTGCGGTATAAACATTACCACGAAGCTCTGTGCGTGGCGTGGAACGATGGCTATAGGAAATCAGGGGCTCTCCAAATAGCGTCTCTAGAAGCTGACCAAACTGTCGACTGGATGAAATACGCAATCCTCTTAGTAGCAGCGCACCTTGGGTTGCGAGCCAAGTTTCTATTTCATCAACATGAGTGGCAGCCCAATCCTTTAGTGTCATCTCAGCCTGATCTACATTGAGTAGTAGGGCATTGCCTTGAACGTCCATGACGTTCTCAGTGATATTTAATTGTGTTGTCATTATTTTTATAATACCTCTTGCAATCGCTTGGCTATCTTGGCAACCAAATTAGATAAATGTGGTTCTATTAACATAGTGGTGTGATCGCCACCAACACTGGTTGTGGTTAGATTTCCTGATGTGGCTTGATCCCAATCCAGATATTCGTTACAGAACTTTGACTGTTCAACTTTTTGTTCAGCAACATAAACGTCAATGTCAAAATCGGAGGGGGTTGCTTGATATTTGCCGTACATCCAATACATGTCACAGAAGAACTGCATGTAGGGAATAAAGGCTGTTCGTTCTACTCCTTCGATTTGAACACCTAAATTCACTAACTCCTGTTGGAGTATAGTCATGCCTTCGGTTTCAGTTAATTGGTCAAGTTGTTTCCAGTCAAAATCTAGATGTAGATCCAGATAACCCTGGAATGCACGTCGAATTGGGAAATACCAAGGTTTCCCTGAGTCGTCTTTGCTCCAAGAGTTATATGGGTTGTCGAGTTGACTGATGTGCGCAACTGTTTTACCCATGGCCTTGAGCTGTTGTGCTACTTCATAAGCGATAGTACCGCCCATCGAAAAGCCCATAAGATTGTATGGACCTTCAGGTTGAATACTTGTAATTAGATTAACATAAAATTGACACATTTGATACATGTCAGTCTTTCTCAGTCCTAAATGGACCTGAGGGGGTTGAAACCCGTAGAATGCAGCTATGTCGTTGCAGCCATCAGCTATCTGGCGGTACACAAAAGCTGTTCCTGCACCAGCGTGAAAACAAAATACCTTGTGTAGGGACCGGGACTCATTGAGTTTAATGACACAGTTACCAACTTTTTTAACAAGTGTGTCAAATTGTTCGTCAGAGCATAATTGATTTGTCTCTAGTTTAACTTGGTCATCAATACGCGCTGCTAATTGTCTTAGGGTTGGATTTTCAAACACGGTAGTGATACTCAGCTGTGTACCGTAACTGCGACGTATTTCTGCCAGCAGGCGCATTACCATGAGCGAGTGTGCGCCGAGGTCAAAGTAGTTATCGTTGCGACCCACTCGTTGGCCAAGTTGACCCGACCAAATCTTCGCTAGCTCTTGTTCTGTATCTGTTTTGGGCTCAATGTGGGGAGCGGTATCACTTGTAGTACTCTCCATTGCTCTAAGCTGGACTCTATCGACCTTACCATTAGTGGTTAATGGAATAGCATCCAATATATGAAACACTGTGGGTTGCATAAAGGAAGGTAACTTGGTTTTTAGATGTTGACGTAAAGCAGTAAGTAATTGCTCATTTTCCCAAGTACCTTCTGGAACTAGCCAACACCCAAGGCTATCATCACCAGCTATATCGGTAACTTTTAGCACCACAGCCGCAGCGACACCTTGATGACTGAGCAAATGGTGCTCCACTTCCTCAAGCTCAATGCGATATCCTCGAATTTTGACTTGCTCGTCTATCCGGCCTAAATATTCCAGATCACCATCGGGCAATATTCTTGCCAAATCACCACTGCGGTAAAACCGGCCTTGTGGACCTTGTTGTAGTTCAACAAAGCGTTCTGCTGTGACATTATCCATGTTCACATAACCGCGAGTAACGCCAGTACCACCGATGTACAACTCACCTGCAGCACCAGGTGCAATTGGATTTTTGTCACTGTCCAATAGCAATATTTGCATCCCATCAATAGGTTGACCGATTGGGACTGCGCCATTTCGGCTTAGGACATCGCTTGGAGTGACTGCATAGGTGGTACAGCCGACGGTAGTTTCTGTCGGTCCATACTCGTTGATGAAAGTACTATTTGGCAGATAATGGCGCCAAGGTTGCAGTATATCCCAAGTCAACTGCTCTCCGCCAAGAACAAAATGATGAGCGCGTATCTGATCTGGCTGTAGTTCACGTGTTAAACGTAAGCCAATTAGATGTGCTGGAGTTAATTTAATTAACCAATCATGATCACCGAATAGCACATCAAGCATTTTGGGAAACATTTGCTCTGGATTAGTTGGTAGTAGAGCGACTTGTTTGCCAAACGCTAGAGGGACGAGCAAGCTAGTAACGGTAGCATCGAAGATCAATGGAGTGGCAACTAGCGCTCCACATACATTGGTTTGTTCGTAGTATTGACGACAGTGGTTGACGTAGTGGTCCAGTTGATTGCGTTCAACCATTACTCCCTTCGGCTCGCCGGTAGAACCTGATGTATAGATGATATACGCAAGTTGATCACCAGGTACCGCTAGGTTGGGAGTATCACTGCTATAATGGTTATATTCAGGGTGCTCTCCAGCACAACCCTCAACATCAATGAGATCCATACCTGTCATCGGAATAATGTCGAAAAACTTTTGCGTTGATAATATCCACTCTAGACCTGCTGAATGGCACAGTTTAGTTAACCGGTCTTTGGACTGCTGATGGTCTAGTGGTACATAAGCACCACCGGCTTTAAGAATGGCTAGTAAACTGACGACCATATCCAGTGAAGGCTCAAGACAAATACCAGCTAGATCGCCGACGTCAAAGCCCATGTCTATTAGAGCCTGTGCCATCTGGTTAGAACGATCATCAAGTACTTGATAGCTTATAGTATCTTGCCCATAGCTTACCGCTGTGGCGTTAGGACTGAACTGGGCTGCAGTAGCAAATCTGGTCAAGAAAGGCTCAGACATCATTGCCGGTTTTCCTTGGATAAGTGATTCAGTGAACGCTTCTTCCAAGTTGCACTGTTCCACAGCCAGTAGTTGTGTCATAGCTCGATTGCAATCAACTGTTAGTAAGTTATCGAGCAATGTAATGAAGCCACTGACCATATCTCGCATATGTTTATCATGAAACAGCGTGGTATCATAAACCCAATGCACTACAGCACCGTTCTGTGAAAACTGAACATTTACTTCAAGGTCATGCTTTATTTCATTCGTGTTAAGACTGACTGGGCTAATATCTAGGTTCGGCAATGTCAAACTGGTACGCTCGGTTATATCAAAGTTGAGTAGTATCTGAAATAGTGGTGTGAAAGCGCGACTGCGGGGGGCATTAAGGGCTTCAACTAGCTTTTCGAATGGAATACCACTATTTGCCTGAGCGTCCATGTGTACTTGTTTAACGTGATCAAAGTAATCTTGGATAGTGTTTTGAGCGGTATTAACCCTTAACACCATAGCGTTAATGAATAGGCCAATTACTGAGCTTAACTCTTTTAGTGGGCGCTCAACGATGGGGGCGCCAATTACCACGTCATGATTGTGACTGTGAATAGAGATTAGCTTTGCCAAGACCCCATGTACTATCATAAATGGAGTCACTCCCAAGCGCTTGGCGTACGCTACGATCTTGTTGCTGGTGGTGGCAGACAATTCAAATTTGATTACTTCGCCTTTGTTAGATTTATTATCTGGACGTGGTCTATCTAGGTGTACATCATGTACTGCAGGTAAACCCGCTAGGTGCTTTTGCCAGTAATTTAACTGTGACTGATAGTCAGCGGTAGCCATTTGCTCCCGCTGCCACACAGCGAAATCGACGTATTGCATCGTCAACGAGGCAATGGGGCTGGGTTGATTAGCCAGAATCGCACTATATTCGGCCACAAATTCTCTAACGAACAAGCCCATTGACCAAGCATCGGATACGATGTGGTGTGTACAGAAAGTAATTATGCCTTGTGTTTGATTCAGCTCCTCGTTCAATTTAAGGTGGGCTACCCTTACAAGCAGATCATTAGACAGGTCGAATCGCGCCATGGCATGTTCACGTAAAGTTCGTTTGATTGCACCTTCATCAGCGGTTGATGCTAAGTGAATGTCTTGTATGAGGAACTTTTCAGTGGGTTGGATCTGTTGGAATACACTCCCATCTTGCTGAACAAACACCGTGCGCAAACTGGCATGCCTTGCAATAATGTGGCTAATAGCTTGATTAGCTGCATTTAAGTCAAGGTGCCCTTGATATTTAACTGCGTAACTGATGTTATATTCTTCGCTGGAGCCTTGCATCGAGTCGATAAACCACAGACGTTGTTGAGCAAAAGAAGTTGGTAGCAGTTGACCTTCTAGCGGTTGCTTCTCTTCTGTTGGCTCAGCATCAGGTTGGGTTTGTTGTTGAGGCTCAGGCATCAAACTTTCAATATAGGAAGCTTGCATTTCCAGACTCACGTTCATAAATAGATCGCGAATACTCAATTTGACTCCAAAGAGTTTGTCTACTTCAAAGAGCATTTTGATAGCCAGCATCGAGTGGCCACCAAGGCGGAAGAAGTCGTCGTCATCATTGATTTGTTCCACATCTAGCAGGTTCATCCAAATCTGGCGCAGCTGCTCTTTTACCGACAGCTTAGTCGATTGCGAAGTGACCGGTTTTTCTGCGGAATAGTGAGTTTGGATAGTAGAAGTATCTTGTAAAGTAACCAGTTTTTGACGGTCTATTTTCCCGCCAGTGGTGTATGGCATCGCTTTAATAAATACCCACTTACTTGGTAAGGCATAATGCGGCAGGACTTCACTTAATTGACTAACCAAGCTTTCTCGAAGGCTCGATTCTTCAGTTTGCTCCTCAGGTTGAATATACGCGTGGAGTGTTTTCTCAGCACCGGTGCCCACACACACGATAGCAGCCATGGTAACGCCAGCAGCGTTGTTGACAGCTTGTTGCACTTCACCAAGTTCGATGCGAAATCCGCGAATCTTAAGTTGATCATCAGCTCTTCCAATAAATTGTAACTGACCCTGACTCATATACCGGACTATATCACCGGAGCGATACAATACTGTTTCTGGCAACCATGGACAGGAGATAAAGCTTTGGCCTGTGCGTTCTGTATCATTGAGATAACCAGCGGCAATGTTGTCACCACTGAGGTAAAGTTCACCGATAGCCCCAGGTGGCACATGATGCAAGCTTTCATTAAGTACCCATGCTTGACAGTTGTGGACAGGACTACCAATATGCGGCTGCTCACCTTCAATCATGCCGTAAGTGGCGTTAACAGTCGTTTCGGTCGGACCATAGGCATTGATACCTTTTCTGTTGAACTCTACAAGGTAATCTCGCATTGTGTGCCATAGGTCATGGCTAACTACATCACCGCTAACAATCAGGTGTTTAGGTAATTTGGTTTGTCGTAAAATTGGTACTGTTAGTTCCATCATTAATGGTGGCACGTTGAGCACTTCGACATCAAAGTTGCGCAGCAACGAGACTAGCTCTCGAGGATCCTGTGCCTGTGTTTCAGTGGCCAAAACCAAATGATGACCACGACACAGAGCAACAATGGCTTTTAGTGAGGCATCAAAGGCGTATGAAGCATTCCATAGCCAGCCATTGTCGCTATCTAGACCCAGGCTTTGCAGCTGGGCTTCAAATACGGAATAGAAATTATCTAAATTGTAATTGTAAACAGCGACCCCTTTGGGTATTCCAGTTGAGCCTGAGGTATAGATCACATACGCAAGCTGTTTGGGATTGGATTTGGATTGAGGTTCAGCAGTTCCGACGTTTTCTAGGGCTGTTTGTATTTCTTGGCTGTCTAACGCCAAAACTTCCGTCTGACATGTTTTTAAACGGGTTAGGTGAATAGTGTGGCACAGCAGAGTATTGACCTTGCTGATTTCTATGATTGCCTGAATCTTCTTGAGTGGGCTATTTGTGTCGATAGGAATATAGGTTATACTTGCTTTAAGGCAAGCTAAAATTGCGATAACACTATCGAAACCACGTTCTAGGTGCAGGGCTACTTGGATGGTGTTTTTTAATTGTAGATAATTAGCTAAGCAGTTCACACGGCTGTTTAGTTCAGCATAGCTCATTGTGTTATTTTCAAAGTAGAGCGCGGTACAATCTCCCCCTTCCTGTAACCGTTTCTGCAGTCGTGGTAATAAAGGCTGCGAATCTGTTTTTGGACCTTGACTCCAGTCCGCCAAAAGCTGCTTTTGTTCCGCTGTGACAACATCAATGTTAGACAGTTTTTGCTGGCCATTGCGCAGTACACTTTTCAAAAGAGCATTAAAAGCAGAGGCTAAAATACTGATTGTCTGCTCGCTGAAAATATCCGTATTATAAGACCACACGAATCGCAAACTGTGGTTGCTTAAAGTTGCAACTAATACCAGATCAAATTTGGCGTCAACCACTTCACCTGAAATAGGCTCAAGCTTCAAGCCCAAAGAATTGTGTCCTTCTTCTTGGCTCTGTGTCTGATCTATAAAAGAAAAACGTAGTTGGTTCACTGGACTGTAAGCCATGCTTCGACTATGTCCCAGTTCAGATACCACCATATCGTAGGGTACTTGAGCATGACTGAAACACTTAAGTATATTCACTCGATTTTTTTGTAATAATTGGTCGAAAGTATCGTTTTGATCGAACTGGTTGCGGATCAGGATACTGTTAATAAAACACCCCATGACTGAGGATAATTGTTCTGAATCACGTAAATCAAAAGGGCTTCCTACTACTACTTCATCCGAACCACCGTACTGCGCTAATATCAAAGAATAAGCTGTTTCTAGGTAAATGTAAGGCGTCAAATGTTGGCTTCGGCAAGCATTGGTTAAGCGATTAACCCACTCAGAGTCCAGGTGAGTGACTACAGTTTTGCCACGAAAACTCTGCGTTGATGGGCGCGGGTAGTCAGTAGGGATGCTGTGCAACTCTGGAATTCTATCAAGGTAACGTTTCCAATGATCTAACTCTTTTTTCAAAGTTGCGCCTGTGAATTGCTCTCGTTGCCAGATGGCGTAGTCTAGATATTGAATTTCCGACTTATTCGCACTGGTAGTCTCTCCAAGCGCGATCTGGGCATATAGCTGCGTAAATTGTTCGGTCAATAATTTAGTGGAGCCCTCATCTCCAGCAATATGGTGTACAGTTAAAATTAGCACCCCTTCAACATTGTCCTTACACTCGTCGATTTGAATCCACGCGCCACGGATCATTACATCGTTACTGAGGTCAAAACTCGCTTGGGTTTCTTTGGTGATGAGTCCTTTAATTTCAGCTTGTTGATCATCACTATCTTGCTTGAGGCAATAATGAGTAAACTTAGGGACTACATTGTGGTGGATGCGTTGCATAGCCACTTCATCAACCCAGTGATAGGTGGTTCTCAGAATTTCGTTCTGGTTGACTAGTTGCTCAAGCGCTCGCTGTGCAATGTCTGTATCAAACTTGCCTGTGACCTTGATAGAAATAGGCATGTTATAATGCGCGCTACTTCCTTCCAATTGTTCCATAAACCAAAAGCGTTGTTGAGCAAAAGATAATGGAAAGCTTTCTGCATTACGTTCTATCTTCGCAATTTCAACGCTGTTATTGGTGTTGCTTTCCTGCTCTGATAGGAAATCGATGATCGCTTGTTTTTGGTCTTGAATTTGACCTTTAAGCTCTTCAGGAAAAGTTGGCACTGTTGCTTTAAATTTCAGCTGGCCTTCTTCAGCGTATAGGAAAATTCCAGAATCAGCTGCTTTTCTGATCAAAAGAGAAATACTCATAGGGTACCTTCGCTTAAAACTGTAATGTTTTTTTCTTTTTCTTTGAGATAATTTTGTGTTTGTAAACTGTCGAGATGCTTGGCCAGTTGCTGGATAGTTGACATTTCGAATGCTTTGCGTGGCTCGATAGTCAAATTCAGACGGGCTTGAATATGCTGCTTCATTCGTATGAGATGTAATGAATGACCACCTAGAGCGAAAAAATTGCCTTGAACGCTTAGATTTTCAGCTGGTAGCCCAAGTAGCTCGGCCCAAATTTCTACAAGAACAATTTCAGTCTCTGTCTTTGGTGCAATATAGCTATTATCCAAACCAAGTAGGTTTGGCTGGGGCAAACGCTGCTTGTCTATTTTGCCGTTAGGTGTCAACGGCCATTCGCCAATCACTACAAACAATCCCGGGATCATGTAGTCTGGTAGTTGCGATGCAACATTCGCTTTGAGCTGTTGGATAAATGTATCTTGCTTTAGCTCAGACAGAGTTTGTTCCGGTTGTATATAAGCAATTAACTGAGTTGTTTCTGCGATAGTTGAAGCTTGTACTAAGGCACTATCGACTTGAGGTAGCTGATTAAGCTGGTGTTCGATCTCTCCTAGTTCAATACGGAATCCACGTACTTTGACCTGTTCATCTGATCTTCCTGCGAACATTAGGTTGTCATCTTGTTGATAACGCGCTAAATCGCCAGTGCGATACAGCCTCTTTGGACTATTCTGGTCACTGCTGTTGTACCAAGGATTAGCGATAAACCGTTGGGCAGTCATTTTAGGGTTGTTTAAATAACCACGGGCCAAACCTGCACCACCAATATACAGCTCACCTGTAACACCGTCAGGTAAAAGCTCTCCGTTATCTCCTAATATCAGTAACTGAGTATTAAGAATTGGGCGACCAATACTGACCTCGGGTGCTTGAATATGAGGTAGATCCGCTTGACTAAATATCGCATAGCTACAGCCCACGGTAGCTTCTGTTGGACCATATTCGTTGATGAACAGGCTATTGGGCATTAACTCGGCCATTCTGCGCGCCAAGTCTTGTGGGAAAGCTTCACCACCGACTACCAGAACATGCTTCGCTAAGATAGGTGTTTGTATATCTAATGCCTGTAAATGAGCTGGAGTTAGTTTGAACATTGCGGCCTCATCCGATTGTAGGGCGCTAAGGAGAAGCTCAAACTGATTATTTGTTTCCGGCACAATGTCAAGAGGAACCCCACGTGCCCAAGCACCAAATAGAGGTGTGACAGTGGCGTCAAAGTTAAGCGATGTTGACATTACTGTGCGCCGAATTTCGCTGTGTGGATAGTGTTGCACATTAGTTAAATAATTGACCACACTTTGATGTTCTAACATCACTCCTTTGGGTTTACCTGTCGAACCAGATGTGTAAATCACATAGGCGAGATTGTTTGATGTTAAGCCAATCTCTTCGACACATGGGTTGTCAGTTCGGCATTTAGACCAAGGGTGGGTGACGTTATCGTCTAGCAGATTATTTAGCATTAATAGGGCGCCATTATAACCAACATCTTCACTTTGTAAGTTTTCACATAAGTGCGTTAAGGTTAACGTCAGCGTTAAATCGGCATCTTTAATAATGTGGCTTAGGCGCCCACGAGGATAGCTAGGGTCTAGTGGTACATAGGCGCCACCAGCCTTAAGAATGGATAAAATGCCGATTACCATTTCTATACTGCGCTCGACACATAACCCGACAAGAGTATCTGGGCCAATTTGGTAGTTTGACATTAGATAATGAGCGAGCTGATTAGCCTTTTCATTGATGGTTTTATAATCAATTCGACGATTGTTACAGACTACCGCCGTTTTTTCTGGTGCCAGTAGCGCTTGTTGTTCAAGGTATTGATGGATACATTGCTCAGTAGGATACTCGGCAATCGTTGCGTTGCGTTCAATCAATAAGTGCTGCTGCTCATCTTCAGACAGCATTGTTAAATCACTAAGTGGCCGATCTGTTTGGTCCTCAGCAACCAACTGAGTCAACAACCTTTCAAAGTCGCTCTGGAGACGTTGAATATACGATTTGCTGAATAGATTGGTATCATAAGTCCAGCGCAGTATCATGCCTTGGTCGGTGAAGTTTAAGTTTAAATCCAGATCAAATTTAGCTGCAGTCAGTTCATTACTAAACGGACTAACTTTGATGTCAGCTAGAGTTGTGGCTGGGTTATGACCATATTGATTCACATCGTAACCGGTATTGGTAGTCAGCATGATTTGAAATAGTGGTGTATGTGCATCGGTTCTTGGAATGTTCAAGTTATCAACCAGCAGTTCAAACGGAACATCTTGATTTGATTGGGCATCTAGGTGCTGTTGTCTAACATGGCTTAAATATGCACCTAACGAATGCTGCTTAGTACTTGTGCGTATTACCAAAGTATTGACAAAAAAGCCTATCAAAGCGTTAAGCTCTGGTTGCAAGCGATTAGCTACCGGAGTGCCAATGACAATGTCTTGACAGTTAGAATGACGCGAAAACAATAGCGATAGCATTCCGTGCATTAGCATAAACGGGGACAGCTGGTGCTTTTTAGCAGTTTTATGTAGCTGGTCAGAAAGCTCAGTATTTAAGTGAGCTGTCCAGCTGGCGCCTGCCGACAGTTTTGTCTTTGGCCTTGAAAAGCTAAGAGGTAAAGAATGTACCACAGGTAAATCTACTAATTGCTGTTGCCAATAGGCTAGCTGAGAGTTGAGTAAATCACCTTCAAGATGCTCTCTTTGCCAATAAGCAAAATCGGCGTATTGCACGGTTAGCTCTGGTAGAGGGGAGCTCATATTGTGATTGTAGGCGTCGTATAAAGCAAAAAACTCACTTTTTATAACTTCTAATGACCACCCATCGGAGGCAATGTGGTGCATGTTGATCACCAGCACTCCATGGTTTGACGACTTTTTGAAGTAAACAACTCTGAGCATTAAATCGTTTTGGAGGTCAAAAGAACGCATGCTTTCTTGCGCAATTTTTTGTTTTACCTCGCTTTCTAGCGCTGAACCTTCAAGGTGGCTGAAATCTTGGGTTTCCAAGGCAAAAGGAGCTGCTTTTGTAGGGCGTATGTACTGACTTGTTTCGCCATTTTCATCTCTAAAAACAGTACGTAGCACTTCGTGACGTGCCACGATGGTTGCAAATGCCTGCTCGGCCAAATCCAGTCGAAAGGGGCCTTCTAGCTGGAAAACTAAGGGCATATTGTATTCTGGTGAACTACCTTTTAAGTTATCGATAAGCCATAGACGATATTGAGCGAATGACAGTGGCAATGGACGCTGACGATCCTCAAGTACAGTTATCTTACGCAGAGCTTCAACACCTTTATCGAGCTCGCAGGCCAAGTGACGAATAGTTGGATTGGTTAAGATCGTTGCAACGCTGAGTTCGGCATCGTAGCGTAGTTTGACCATAGATATAAGGCGAACCAATAGTAATGAGTGGCCGCCTAGACTGAAGAAATTGTCGGTTACACTAATACTTTGCGCATCTAAGGACAGCGTTTCAGCCCACAATTCAACCAGTTCGTGTTCCAGTTTGCTAATTGGTGCCTCATACTTGTTTTGATTGAAAGCGATGGTATCTGGGGCTGGAAGTTGGTTTTTGTCTATCTTGCCATTTGGCGTTAAAGGCCATTGCTCTATAGAAATAAACAGCGACGGCCGCATGTAGGAGGGTAAGTTTTGTGCGACCCTTGCTTGTAGCAGCTGCAGTAAAGCTGTATCAACTTCACGATGTTGATAGAAACGCAGGTAAGCAACCAGTTGTTTACTATCAGCAATGTCGCGAACTACCACAACAGCAGATTCAACGTCAGATAAAGTTTGTAGTTGATAACCGATTTCACCAAGTTCAATACGGAAGCCATTAATTTTCACTTGGTCATCGCTACGGCCAATGAATTTCAAGCGTCCTTCTGAGTCGCTCAAGACGAGATCACCTGTGCGATAGATACGTTGGCTGTGCTTATTGTCATCAGTGTTATAAAACGGATTATGAACAAACCGCTCACCAGTCAAAGCCTCGCGATTAAGGTACCCTCGAACCAACCCGTCACCACCTATGTACAACTCGCCAGGGACATTATTGGGTACTGGGTTGAGGTACTGGTCAAGAATATATAGTTGTGTATTGGCAATCGGGCGACCTAAAGTAATGCAGGTCGGATCTACTTTGTCCATACTTGACCAGACTGTGGCCTCTGTTGGACCGTACATGTTGTACAATACACCTTGTGGTACATTGGTTATCAAAGCATCTGCAAGCTCGCGAGAAAGAGCTTCACCACCACATAGCATGGTTAAAGGGCGGTGCCACTGCCAGCCTGTCTCAAGCAGCATGCGCCATGTTGCAGGTGTCGCTTGCATTAGGTTGATTTTATGTTTTTCAAGCACTTGACCCAGCATTTTCGGATCAGCAGCTTGTACCTCGTCAACTAATACTAATTTACAACCGTTAATAAGTGGTAAGTAAAGCTCTAATACGTGAATGTCGAAGTTAATTGATGTAAGGAAAACTACGACATCGTCAGGACTACACTGCAAGCTATCAGCCATGCTTTGCAGAAAGTTTTGTATTGAACGATGCTCGACAACTACACCCTTAGGTTGGCCTGTGGAACCCGAGGTGTAAATAACATACGCTAGTTGATTGGGATTGCTATTTGTCGTAGATAAACGGGTGCTGCTATAGTTTTCTAACCAAAGCAAGTCGTTGTTGCTAAGGTCGTCCAGATACACCAGCTGGGGCGATTGTTCAGCAACTATTTGCTTGAGAGATTGCGTGGTTAGAATAGTTTTGACGCCGCTATCATCTACCATAAACGACAAACGATCTTTGGGGTAATTGGGATCTAAAGGTACATATGCACCGTCAGCTTTGAGAATGGCTAGTATAGCAATTACCATCTCTACACTGCGTTCAGTGTAGACACCAACCAAGACATCAGGGCCAACCCCATGTTCTGCTTTTAGGTATCTCGCCAAGCGATTGCTCATCGCATCAAGTTGAGCATACGTAAACGACTGAGCACCAAATTCTAAAGCCGTGTTTTGCGCGTACTTAGTAGCAGCTTCTGAAAAACTATGATGTAAGCATTTGTCGATCGGGTAATGTTCGCCGCTACGCTGATATGTATTGAGTAAACGATTTTTTTCAACCTCATCCAATAGCGAGATTGAAGCTAACTCAAGGCCTTCCAACTGCTGTGAGGGTAAATTGCATAAGTTAGCGAATTGACTTAAAACGTTACATAAGTGGCTGTTTAATGACTTGATATAAGCTGCGTCAAATAAAGCCACATCATAAACCCAAAGAATGCGCACACCTTCATCATTGGTCCGAATTTCCACACTAATATCGAACTTAGCGTTCTCAGTCTCTGATTTCAGTGGTTCGAATGACACACCAGGTATAACTTCTTGGCTAGGTTCTGAATCAGGGTTAATACCAAAATCATTATTTGTTGTTAATAACACCTGAAAAAGGGGACTATACGACGTTGAACGAGGGACTTGTAACTCTTCCACTAACTGTTCGAAAGGCACGTCTTGATTAAGCTGAGCATCAAGGTGAGTTTGCTTAATGTGGGCTAAATATGCTCCCACTGAATCAAAATCTACTCGAGCACGTAATACTAAGGTGTTCATGAAACAGCCTATGAGCTTTTCGAGTTCAGCTTGATTGCGGTTGGCTACGGGTGTACCAATGACAAATTCGTTTTCACCAGCGTGACGAGCCATCACCAATGATAATGCAGCATGTAGCATCATAAATGGTGTCATTCCCAGTTGACGAGCAGAACGCAGTAGTCCTTTTGCTGCGGCCGCTGATAATTGACCAATTTGTTTGCTTCCAGAAAAGCTTTTCACATCTGGACGGGGTTTACTTAGCGGTAATTGGTAAATTGCTGGCAATCCTGCTAATTGCTTACGCCAGTAGCTAAGTTGTTCCTGTAGCTCATCAGAGACCAACTTATCATTTTGCCATATAGCAAAATCGGCATATTGCAGAGTAAGAGGTGGTATCGCTGGACCTTTCTGTGCGAGTTCACGGTAAAGTGTTAAAAATTCGTTTAGTAACACCTGAATTGACCAGCCATCTGAAGCGATATGGGGCATGTTAATTAAAAGTGCGTGGCGTTCGTTTTCAGTCAACGTCACAACAGTGGCCCGAAGCATAATGTCGTGAGTCAGATCAAAAACCGTATTAACGTCATCAGCAATTATCTTATCCAGTGATAGTTGCTGTTGTGGTGTATCATATTCAGACAAGTCTACTACTTCTATCTGAAAGGGCGCATCTGACAGAATCTTTTGCCATGGTTGGTTGTCATGCTGTATGTATACAGTACGTAGTATTTCATGTCGGTTGATAATAGCTGCAAATGCTTTTTGGACTAGTTGTTTATCCAGAGGTCCATTTACCAGCAACGGCATAAAGATATTGTATTCAGAGGCCCCACCTTGGAGACTATCAATAAGCCACAATCTACGCTGTGAAAACGACAGCGGGATCAAGCCATTTTCATGACGAGACGCCGCGGTGATATGTCTATCGATTGTATGATGTGAAGACGTTTTTAAATAGCCTACCAGCGCAGCTTTATTACTTTTAATCAGGTCTATAATGTCCTTTGTCAAAGCGCCTTTAGGCGCTTTGACTGACAGTTCACCATCTTTGCAAGTTAAGAGGATATGCTTGTTTAACAACGTATCCATCAGTTGCACAACATTACTCACAAGGAAACCTCCTCTATACCATCATCATCCAAGTCATTGAGCTGTTCAGCAATGCTTTGCTGTTTGCGGTTGATATCAAGCAATTTGCATAAGCGGCGGATTGTGGGATGTTCATATACTTGGCGTAATTCGAGTTTTGCCCCGATTTGTTGCTCGATCTTGGCTGTCATACGAATAACCAATAGCGAATTACCACCCAGCTCCATGAAGTTGTTATTGACGCCGATAGTGCTTAAATCGAGCTTGAGAAGCTGTGCCCATATTTCAGTTATCTGCTTTTCAAGAACTGTCTCAGGCGCTTCATAGGGGGTTAGCAACGAAGTGACATCTGGTTTAGGTAGTGATTTTTTATCCACTTTTCCGTTGGCTGTTAATGGCCACTTTTCAATTAGTAGGACAAACTGTGGGATCATGTACGCTGGTAAATTGGCAGAAAGCTGTTCGCGAACATGCTCCGTAATGTTGCTTTCATCAAAGTTGCTGTGTTTGTTCAGCTGTAAATACGCCACTAGAGAAGTCATGCCTGACTCTAGTTTATTGACAGTTACCAAGCACGTGTATACGTCGTCTAAAGCGCTTAGCTGTTGCTCAATTTCGCCAGTTTCAATACGGAAACCGTTAATTTTGACTTGATCATCGACTCGGCCCATAAACTCAATATTGCCATCAGTCATGTAACGACCCATATCGCCCGTACGGTACAGACGTTGTCCCAGTCCCTTATGGTAGATATACCGATAGGCCGATAACTCAGGGTCACCGTAGTATTCTCGTGCGACACCGACACCGCCGATAAACAGTTCACCAACCACACCAGGCGGTACTTGTTGCAAATTGTCATTCAGAATATGGAAGCTTTGGTTAGCCAAAGGCTTACCATAAGGCACGGATTTCCATCCGCTAGTGTCTTGAGTGATTCGATAGAAAATGGACCAAATCGAACCTTCGGTAGCACCACCCATACTAATTGCATTGGCACCTTTAAAAGTATTCCAAATTCGTCTAGGTAGCGCAGGATCAATCCAATCACCACTCATCATTACATTTCGAATAGGGGCTGTACTGGAGCGACCAAGGAAGTCAAATTGTTCAACCAGTAGCTCTACAGAAGCTGGTACAGTATCCCAAAGAGTGACCTGATGTTGTTCGATTAATTGGGCCCAATGAGTTGGGTCCATCGCTTTTTCGTGACTAGGAAAAACAATGCAGCCACCGCAAGCGAGTAAGCCGAATAAGTCATACACCGATAGATCAAAACTGAGTGCAGAAACGGCAAGTATTCTATCGTTAGCTGTGACCTCATACTTATTATTGATATCGAGTAACGTGTTAACTGCGGAACGGTGTTCGATAGCAACACCTTTTGGTTCACCGGTTGAACCTGACGTAAAGATGATGTACGCCAAATCGCTGGGCTTCTGCACACTGGTGAAGGCGACAGCGGTAGCTTGTGGCTCGCTACACTGGAGTGATTGCTCGGAAATATTGATATGAGCGATACCTTCAGGAACATCCTTGCTATCAATGACTAATGCTAAGCGGCAGCCAGACTTGCGAATAACTTTTGTACAGCGCTCTTGTGGCCAAGAGGTCTCTAGCGGTAAATAAGCCCCTCCAGCCATCATGATGGCAGTAGTGGCAACCAACTGCCAGCGGCCTTTCGGGATCCGCACTATCACAGGTTCCTGTAGCTGAATATGTTCACTTAACAGTCGTTGGTGCAGCGCTGAGACTAACGCAAATAGCTCAATGTAAGAGAGCTTGCCTTCATCATCGATGAGCGCGATGGCGTCAGGGGTCCGCAAAACTTGTTTGATAAACAAATCATGCATGCACTGTTCGTAGTCAAGAGGCTCATAGGTATTATTGACCGCCTCAAGGAATGTCAACTGCTTTGACGTAAGAATTGGAAGCTCACAGACAGATTCTTTGCTACGGCTGGGAAGTTGCGTCAGTATCTGTTCAAAATGACTCGCCACACCAGACATGATGGCCATGTCATAAAGACCATTTGTTACTTGCAGTTCAATACTGAGTTGTTCACCGGCCTTGATAATGACGGTCACGCCATAGTGGGTACCTTCATGGCTTTCTATTCCATTTACTTGAAGACCTGAAGTGTTATTGCTATTCGCAGCTTCGTCGACAGGATAGTTCTCAAATACCAGCAGAGATTCAAATAAATCTGGAAAGTCAGAGCTGGCGATAATCTCCTGTAGAGGCAGGTAACTGAATTCATCGGCATATGCTTGTTGATGCTGCATTTTCGCCATCCAGTCGTGCCAGCTAGCCTTTGGATCGATGTCACTAACTACCGGGATGGTGTTGATGAACAGCCCCACCATATTTTCCACTTGGTCAAGAGCTGCAGGGCGGCCCGATACCACTGTACCAAACACAACTTTGCCAGATGCTGTGTAAAGAGACAGTAAATAGGCCCAAGCACATTGAAACAATACGTTCATGGTGCAACCGTTTTGGCGGCATAATTCCGTTAGCTGTGTGCTGAGCTCTCTGTCAAGAGCAAATTGGTAGTTGGTTTTACCTTGCTCATCAGAAGCCATTGCAGGAAAACGAGAAATAGATTCTAGTGGAGAAAGAGTCTTACGCCAGTAATCTCGAGCTGCTTGTTGATCTTGGTGAGATAGCCAGTTTACATAGTGACTGAATCCTACTGAGCTGGGCAGTTCGACACAGTTCATTTCGCGATTGGATTTGTAAAGTACCAATAATTCCCGAATTAGTATGGCACTTGACCAGCCATCCCAAAGTACGTGATGGTAAGACCAAAGTAGTTTATGGCTGTGCTCAGAGACCTTATACAAGCGTAGGCGCATAACAGGTGACTCTGCATCTATGTCATGTCCATCTTTGTCGTTGTGTCTATCAGTCTCAATTTTATGTTGTTGCATTGTGGCATCTAGCTCAGTCAGATCAGTTTGATGCCAGTCCAATTTTGCCGGAACAATTAGTTGGTGGTAACCAGCTTCGAGTAATACCAGACGTGAACGCAATACTTCATGACGTTCTACTAACTGTAGCCAGGACTTGTGCAAAGCGTCAGAATCTAACCCTTCAAACTCTATTAATACCTGATTGACATAGCTGCCGGGGCTGAGCGCATTCTGATACAGAAGACCGGACTGTAAGCCTGTCGCTGGATAAAGATTCTCAATCGTCTGACTGGCCCCTAATTTGTCAAGTTCCGGTTGTGTAACCGATGCTAAGGGGAAGTCGCTTGGTGTTAGGTGCTGGGCTGATTTGCACTCTGCGAGGCTGTTGATAACATCAGCTAAAGCTTGATGAATATTGTCGGATAAGATCTCCAGAGATACTTTCGATACTCGAGCTGCATCAAATGCAATATCAAAACGGAGTTGTCCTTGGATCACCAAGGCATTGATCATGATTGCTTCTTCTGGCACAAACTCCGCACCGATAGCTGAACCCGTGGGTTCGGCGGAAAATTCGAACAACTCCTGATCTTGACTGAGCTGGTCAAACTGGCCTAGATAGTTAAATAATATGTCTCCGGAGAAATGCTCCAATTCGGCTTCTGCGAGTAACTCTGCCAGAACCCCGAAACCTATTCCATCCCAAGGTACTTGACGCAGTTGTTCTTTTATTGATTTAAGTAAATCGACAGTGTTGCGTTCCTTTGCCTGTAGCCTTATAGGATACTTGGCAGTAAACCAGCCTACAGATTGACTGAGGTCTAAATTAGCGTCACCTACATTACGACCATGAGATTCTAAAGTTAGGCTAAGTTCATCGAGGTTAGCTGATTGCTGGAATGCAAGTACTAAGGCACTAATTAATACCTCTTGCACCTGCATACGAAGTGGCTTTCCAACATTATCTAATAGTGTATTGGTGAGAGACTCAGGCCAATGCACGCTATGATTTCGCCATTCCGCTTGGCGGTTTATACCGTCTCTAGGTTGAATAGAGTCAGTAACTTGCTGCTGCTGCCAGAAAGCGACTTGCTCATCTAGATCTTGGTTATTTGCAGCTTCTACAAGATGGTGATACCAATCACGCAAGTTGTTGGTTTTATTACCAAGAGATAGAGATTGACCGGCACTATCTTGCTTATATAACGAAGCGAGATCTTCAAGTAAAATTCGCCATGACACACCATCAACTAATAAATGATGAATCACCCAAAACAATCGAGCTTGTGTAGCATCCTTTATCAGTACAAGCTTCATCAGAGGACCATTGTGGATATCTAAACGAGTCTGAACACTACTACAAGTCCGTTCTATGGTAGTGGTATCCAGATGAGCTACATTGACTTCATCAAGACAGTCGTCAAAGTTGAAATCGTCAGCAAAGAAACCATGGTTAGTATTGCTAAAGCGCACCCGCAGTATGTCATGACGTTCGATGATTTTGTTAAGCATGAGACGCACTTGCGATAAGCTTAAGGTATAAGGAACTTTAAGTAATACAGACTGGTTATAATGGTTAAGTGCAGCACCTTGCTCAATAAACCGTTTTTGTATTGGCAAAAGTGGCAACTCGCCACTTAGCGCTGCTTGATCAACAGTGTTTAGCGTATCATTGCTAGCTTGCTTAGCTAGCTCGGCAATTGTTGGTTTTTCATATAATTGTCTGGTTGTGAAGTGTACGCCACGCTTGGCGCATCGGGCTGCAGCTTGAATAGCGAGAATAGAATCGCCGCGGATCGCAAAGAAATTGTCATGAATGCCAACTTGCTCAAGTCCCAATAAATTCTGCCATACTTCGCACAGTACCTTTTCGGTAGGGGTCCTTGGGGCGATATATTTAAGTGTGTCTTCGGCGCTACTTTCTATGGCAGGAAGTGCGCTACGATTCACTTTACCACTTGGGCTCAAAGGTAACTGGGCTAGGAACATGTAAAACGAAGGTTGCATGTAGTTAGGTAGTAATTCAGCTACGCTTTGTTGAAGTTGTTCGCTGGTTCCTTCACCGACGACATAGGCTACCAGGTGCTGAGTGGATTGGTGCTCTTGTAATACTACACACGCATCAGTAATCCCAGGTTGCTGACACAGCACATTGGCTATTTCTGCTGGTTCGATACGGTAGCCTCGTAGTTTGACTTGCTCGTCAATTCGCCCTAGAAACTGTAGTTGGCCTTGTTCGTTCCAGCGGACCTTGTCACCTGTTAGATAGACCTTTGTCGCAACACCATCAAAATCGACAAACTTAGCCTGCGTCAGTTCCGGGTTGTTGTAATAGCCTTTAGCAACCCCGGCACCGGCGATGCATAGTTCACCAACACACCCTTGTGGTAAAAGTTGTTGTTTCTCATCTACCACAAAAAGTTGGTGATTATCCATCGGTGTTCCGATGGGGATGTATTCTACGCATTGGTCAATACCGGTTGTTACATCAAATATTGAACAGCCAACGACCGCCTCGCTGGGGCCATAATGATTGTATATTTGACTATTAGGGAAGCGAGCTTGTAGACGCTTGGCTAATGCTACATCAAAGCTTTCTCCTCCAATGACAAAGACAAAGGGTTGCTGTCCGTCATACTCTTCGCTAAGCAATTCCAGTAAGGCTTTAACATGGCCCGGGGTCATTCTCAGCAACATCGCTTCACTTTCTGGCAGTTTGGTTGCTAATGTTTCAAGCGTCTGCTCTGAAGGGAGGAAGTGCACCGTATGGCCTTTCATTAAAGGAACAAACAGAGCGGGTACCGTAATATCAAAGCTATGAGAGGTCACTACGATGCTGCCCTTAGGTGCATCACAATAGTAGTTGTCTCTGGCGAAGACACAGTAATCAAGCAATCCACCATGACTTACTTCTGTGCCTTTAGGTCGGCCAGTGGTGCCAGATGTATATATTAAATAAGCGCTGTCGTTACGCTGTAGCTCGAGGCTAGACGTTGTCCCCGCATACTCGCTCAACCAGTCTTGATGTTGCCAGTCGTCAAGCAGTACAAGATCGACGCCCGCAAACGGCGCACCACAGAGAAGTTGGTTGTGGGAAAGCAAAATCTCTATGTCGGCATCTTCAACAATGTATTCAATGCGCTTTCTACCGCCAACAGTGTCGAGTGGGGTGTATACAGCACCTACTCGTAGCACAGCTAGAATGGCAACCATGAGTAACGACGAACGTTCGAGGTAAATAGCAACTGGTTCACCTCGTTCAACACCTAAATCTAGTAAGTGATTGGCTAGACGAGCAACCTTTTCTTCTAGTTGGCGATAGGTAAGTGTTGTATCAGTATCCACTAATGCAATTTTATCTGCGTGATGCCCAGCAAAATCATGTAAATATTCGTTGATACTATTGCCATCAACTTCAACTGACTTACCTGAAGACAAAGTAAATAGTTGTTGTTTAAGAGCATCATTGCAAATCGGAATTTGGCTAATAGGAGTCTGTGCATTTTGAGTCACATGACGGAGAAGTTGCTCCATTGCATTGGCCATATTAGCAATGCTAGAGGGAAGAAATAGGTCTTTTTTATAGCTCCATGATAGATAAAGCGTAGATTCGACCTCATAGATGGTCAGATCTAAATCAAAACGAGTACGGTCCTCCCCAAGTATACGATTTTTAACCTTAATATCATCGTTGAGATCAATCCCTTTACTATGATCTGGCTCGTATAGAAACTTGATTTGGAAGATTGGATTATAGGAAAGATCACGGACCGGATTAATGGAATCCACTAGAAACTCGAACGGCACTTCCTGATTAGACAAAACCTCAATGGTTTCTTTACGGGCTGCATCAAGTACCTCGATGAAACTTGGATTTTCTGAGAAATCATTTCGAAATACCAATACATTGACAAAAAATCCAATAAGATTCTCTACTTCGTTATTGAAGCGACCTGCATTTGGCACACCCATAACGATATCTTTGTCAGCACTGAAACGGCTAAGCAAACTGGCGAAAGCGCTTTGTAGTAGTGTGAACATACTGACATTGTTGCTTTTTGCTAAAACACTGAGCTTATCGAATAGTTCAGGCTCTAGTTGTTGAACATGAACACCAGCCACAAAAGATTGACGTACAGGGCGAGGTTTATCTAAAACTAAAGAGTGCAGTGGTGCAGCTCCCTCAAGCTTATTGGTCCAATATTCGAGTTGATTTTGCAGCTCGCTGGTAGAAAATCGCTGGCCCTGCCATTTAGCAAAATCAGCGTATTGCACTGTTAGCTCCGGCAATTGTGCCTGGTGACCTTGGGTCACTGCTTGGTATATAGTCATGAATTCATTGATCAACAAACGCATGGATGAGCCGTCAGAGATCATGTGATGCAGGTTGAGCAAAAGTACATTATTATTTTCACTCAAGTGTAGATAATGTACTCGGATCAAAGGCTCATTGCTTAGGTCGAATTGGTAATTTGCTTCGTGCGTAATGTGCTTTTGAACTTCGGCTTGTTGCTCGTTAGCAGACAAATGGCTGAGATCAATCTGAGGCACTTTAATATTTCTTGACGCTAAAGGTTCTTGAACAGGCTCTCCCTCCAACTCGACAAAGCGCGTTCTTAATATTTCGTGCCTATTTATCAATAGATTGAAACATTGCGCGATAAAGTTAGGCTGACATTTCCCTTGTATTTCTAGTGCTCTAAGCATGTTGTAGTGGGAAACATCTTGTTCAAGATGCTCTACTATCCACAGACGCTTTTGTGAATAAGACAGGGCGAATTGTTGTTCACCGGGTTGTCGCTTTGCTGAGTCCGTCAGACTACGAGCTTTTAGAAACTCCAGAATTTCGCTTTTTCGCGTTTTTAGCTGTTCTTTCACTTCATCAGTTAAGCTACCAGGCGCGGCATTTATCTTGATTTGATTGTTATCTATCAAAGAAAAACTAATCGATCGTTCTACACACCATGCGATAAAATCTTGAGTGGTCACAGCACAAACTCCTCTGTTTGCTCGGTATCAACTGTTGTCGCTTGAGTGAGTAATTCACTTTGCTGTTGATGTTGAGCACAGTTATCAAGATAAGCCGCTAATGTTTGGATAGTCGCGTTTTCGAAGATGTCTCGGAAAGACAATTCGACATTAAATTGACTTTTGACTTCAGCCAGCATCTTAGTAAGTAGTAAGGAGTGACCTCCTAGGTCAAAGAAACTGATATTGCAGCTGATTTTATATGCTTTCATAGCGAGTAAATCACTCCATAGCTCCACTAGGGCTTTTTCTGTATCGCTGGCAGCTGCGACAAAGTTGCCTTGTTGTGCTGCAACATCAATTTTTGGCAAGGCGCGACGATTTATCTTGCCATTCAAAGTCAGCGGTAAATTCTCTAACACTAACCAAGCTGTGGGTATCATGTAAGCAGGCAATACTGTAGATAAGTGAGCTTTGACTTGGTCGACTAATGCGTTGTGATCAGTCGTCCTTTGAGTGGGTTTAATGTAAGTGGCTAAACGGGATCCAACTGACTGTTCGTCTAGCGTAACCACTGCGTTTTCGACTTCATCCATTAAGATGATCTGTGCCGCAATTTCATCTAACTCAATACGGTGACCTCTTAGCTTAACCTGAGAGTCTGTGCGACCCAAAAACTCCAATTGGCCGTTGCGGTTCCATCGTGCTTTGTCTCCGGTTTTGTATAATTTGGTTTTAGCATACGTAGAGTCGATAAACTTTTCAGCTGTTAGCGCGTCACGATTAAAGTAACCTTGGGTAACCGCATTCCCCGAAATGTGTAGCTCACCGGGCACGCCTATTGGTTGTTCATTAAGAAATGCATCAAGAATACGAACTTGATAACCAGGTAAAGGTTGCCCGATAGGCACGACTTGGCCTTCATCATGTAACGTATGAGAGCATGCCCAAACTGTAGCCTCCGTTGGTCCATACATGTTATATGCTGTTAGTGAGTCATAGCTACAGAGTTTTTCGGCCAGATGGGGTGGCATAGCCTCACCACCTATAAACACGTGCTGTAACTGGGATAGTGCTGTACCTTGAGTTAAGTGCATAGCAGCAAATGATGGGGTGCACTGCATGTGAGTGACTTGATGTTTGCTTACTAGGGTATCGACACTTTCCTGTTTACTACCATTAGCATTGCGTCCATTTACTTGTTGCATTACTTGTTTGATTTTCGGCAAACTATCGAGCACTAGGTCTATGTCCACGCCAAAATCAATCAGACAACCGATCTCATCTACACCCGCATTAACCATGTTTTTAACCAGCGTTGTACAGTGCTCTACATCACCGAATAGGGCGGCAGTTTTGGAGTAACGAGCAAATGCTGCGGTGACAATCTCATCATTCAGCATATCAGGTCCGTTATCAGTGCCTTTTCCGGAAAGATTTAAGGCGGTGATTAGGTACTGACTGAAAGGTTCATAAACAGTATCGTGTACTTCTTCAACAGAGTCGCCTACAAAGGTATGGATCATCATGGTGATCTTGCCTTCACCAGGGTGACCAGCTTTTTGCCATGCCTCACGGTAGGCTTTGATATTGTTTTCTAGTTCACCCATAGATTGTCTCAACATATGAGTGAGAATGTTTAAGCCTTTCTCGCCAGCTTTAACGAAAGCTTTGGGGTCTCCAGCGATAGTTAGCCATTGTGGTATTTTGTCTAGGATAGGGCGTGGATAGAGTTTGACCTCAGTATCTTTACCTACACCATTAGGTAAAGAGATACTTTCGCCGCGCCAAAGTTTATTAAAAACGTTAATACTGTCGTACATGACAGAGTGTCGGTTTTCGAAGTTAGTAGGTGCTAGTACAAAGTCATCAGCGTGCCAACCAGATGCGAACGCGATACCCGTTCTGCCACCGCTGAGGTTATCTATGACTGACCATTGTTCAGCTAACTGCACTGGGTTGTTTAGTGGGACAACACAGCTACCAGCACGAATATCGATATTTTTAGTGATGCTTGCAATGGCAGCACTGATCACCGTCGGAGCAGGGTAGATACCACCAAACTCATCAAAGTGGCGTTCAGGAGTCCAGACTGCGGTAAAACCGTTTTCGTCAGCGTATTTGGCTCCATCAAGCAATAACTTATATACATCGCCCTGTTTATTGCTTCCCCCCGCGGCAAAGTAAAACAGGCTGAAGTCCACACTTTTACTTGTCACAGCACTTTTTTGACTCGGATCATCAGCGTAAAGAACTACTGTGAAGCCATTAGCCAATGTACCAAATAACTCTAGTACCGAAATGTCGAAAGCAATGCCAGTAACAGCAAGCCACGTCCCCCCGCCTTTAAGCTTTTCTGACATGCCGTTGATAAAAGTAAGGATGTTCTCATGACTAACCTTGACCCCTTTGGGATTACCAGTAGAGCCTGACGTGTATATGATATATGCCAAATCTTGTGGACTAATACTAGCGAGGCCATCACTGGTTTTGGGGTATGAACCAGTTAGTACTTTTTCAACTACAGATTCAGTTAGTACGTGCTGTACGCCACTATCATCAATCATGTAATCCAGACGAGCCTGTGGATAATTGGCTTCTAATGGTACATAACAAGCTCCAGACTTAAGTATCCCAAGTAGACCAACGATAAGTAGCTCGGTACGTTGCATATTGATACCAATAGGCTGGTTGGCGGTGACGCTTTGATCACGCAGATAGTGCGCCACTTGATTCGCTTTTTGATTAAGTTCTTCGTAACTTAACCTCTCTTCGCCAGCGATTATGGCAGTTGAGTTTGGCTGCTTGGCCGCCATACTTTCAAAGCGTTCTATAATGTTCTGCTCTTTAGCCACGTCCGCTAAAGCATCTTTGTTGGACCACTGCTTCAATAGCGCATGGTCTTTTGCGGATAGGATACTGTACTCTGCCAATGTTTTTTCTGGATTGGCAACAACTTCATCTAGTAAATGTTCGAAGCAGGCAGCGAAACTAGCGATAGTCTCATGTTCGAATAAGGCTGTACTATAGTTCCAATCTAATAAAAATCCGTCGTGTTGTTCTGTAATGGCCAACTCTAGATCTGTTTTGACGGCTTTTGCTTTTGGTGTAATGTCTCTAAGCTGCAACTCTGGCAAACTCAATTCGCTACTGCCATGGCTGTGGAAGGAGAACATGATTTGGAACAGAGGTGAGTAAGCCAAATTACGAGTTGGTTGTACCCGTTCAACCACCATATCAAAAGGCACACTTTGATTTTGTAAGGCACCTAAGATGTTCTGTTTATTAGTAGCAAGATATTTGCTAAAGTTTTGCCCACTGTCTATGTTAAATCTAAGGGCTAAGGTATTAGCAAAATAACCAATTAAAGGCTCGATAGCAGAGTGTTGACGATTTGCTATCGGAGTACCAATAACTAGATCTTGCTCATTACTAAGTCTCGCCATCAGTAGAGCATACACAGAGTAACAGAACATAAATGGAGTGATTTCATACTGCTGACAGAAACTCTCCAGTGCTTGACGCTTTTCTGCGTTGATAAAGATACTAATATTGTCGCCAGTAAAACTTTGATATGTAGGACGAGGGTGGTCTGTTTGCAGACTATGTAGAGCAGGTGCTTGCGCTAAATGTTTAACCCAGAAGCCAAGTTGTTGCTCAAAGTTATCCCGGTTTGCATCTTGCCAGAAAGCATAATCAAGATATTGTAAAGATAAGTCAGTTAGTTCCGAGTGACCTTGATTAACCTCAGCGGTATATAGTTTACTCAGTTCATTAACCACGATTCCTAATGACCAGCCATCGCACGCAATATGGTGAAGCGTTAATAATAATACATGATGCTGTTGATTAATTTTTACCAGCTGGCTACGTAGCATCAAGTCAATTTGTAAATTGAATGGCTTCAGTTGCTCTTCAATCATCAGTTGTTCAAGAGCCGCACTAGGATCACCATGCTGCGAGCTGAGGTCAATCTCGTTGAGCTCGACTTCAGCTTCAGGTTTTACTACTTGAGTGGCACCACCAACCTCATAGTGGGTTCTCAGAACTTCATGGCGTTTAACAATCTCAGTCAGTGACTTGTGCAGAGCAGCTTTGTTTAACTCTCCTTTTAGCTCAAGAGCCATCGGCATATTGTAATGCACACTTCCGTCTTCTAGCTGATCGATGAACCACAGACGTTTTTGACCAAAAGATAAGGGTCCAGAGTTTTCACCAATGGTTTTAAGCGGTGTTAGGAGGCACTGGGTCTCGTGTTTTGAGAGATACTCAACAAGATCTGGTTTATATTCGCGCAATAGACCAATCAGTTCTTCTGTCGGCATTTCATCGAACAGTACTTCAATGGTACCGTCTTTGAGGTTTAAGTTGACGTTTTGCTCTGAACACATCAACATGATTTTTTCAATTACTTGACTCATTACATTAACCCCCGGTTATAACACCAGTTTCCCTTTTAGTTGTTGTTCTTCTGTGACTACAAACTCCACCGCACCGCGCGCTAGATTAATCACCGTATCGTCATTGGATTCATTCACAGCTCGGCACCATGCGCCTGAATAGTGATCGTTGAAGCCAAAAATTCCCCACACCATTCGGTAGGATGAAAAGCCGACATTTTGGTCAGCACTGTAAATCAAATCTGGGGCACAGTAAGCTTGGATAAGCCAATCGCTATCGTGCTTGTTTTGCTCGTAAAAGTTCAGCCATTCTTCTCTCGGAGTAGTACATCCGACCAATACATCTTTGCCTTGCATCGACTGAGATTTTTTGAATACCAACGACTGCTGGTTTTGTTTGATATATTCTTCGGTAAGTAATGAAATACCATCTCGATGTATCGCTTTGCTGTTTAGCTTGGTAGACCAAGGAATGTGCTCTTCTATCAAAGAGAGCTCAGTATTGGTTAATACTTTCTTAGATTTTGGCTCATGGGCTAGCGAGAAAAGCAATTTGTTCGCTAACAAATTTAGTGCTTCGTTGTCCGGCACGTATAATTTGCGCTTTTCCGAGTATGCTTGCAGCTTAGCGACAAAGCTAATGGGTAGCTCATCTCCTTTAACAACGGGTAGCAAAAGTGTATCCATGATTTCACCGTCGATAGCCATATTACCGTCAGTACGCCATTCAATTTTATCTAGCTCATTGAAAATAAATAACTTACCCTCAGGGTAGATATCTGGCTTGGTGGTCATTACTAGTGTATTGAGGTGTTGATGTACTAGCGCTAGATTGGTAGTGGCAGTATCGGGCAAGAAGATAAACATGTTGCCTTTAGCATCGTTGCCTTTTAGGCGTACTATGGATTGCCAAACAGCTTTAAAGGTGTTTTCAGAGATCTTACGATATTTATGATTCCAGTCTTTGACGACATCAACTTGGTTTAATGCTGCTTGAATCTCAGGATACAGCCAATCAGACCACCAACCACCCAAAGAAGAGCCAATATTGATTTCTACCAACTTTAGAGCTTTGTTAGTCATGATTGCATCGTAGCGGCACATGATGTCTTCGCTATTAATAGCACACTTGGTATAGCGAGCTAAGGCCATTTCAGAGATGTTCAGATAATCGCACAACCATAGTGGCTCATGCCGAGCAAAATAGTTTAGAAGCTTGATTAACACGGCGGGCATATTATCTACCACTCTAGAGAAAGTGCGGACAGTGTTATCATTGATGATCACGGGCCAAGGGCTGACGTTATAGATAAAATCAGCCATAAAGTCAGAAATGCTGCTATTGGCTTCGTCAAACGATAATGAAGCCATAGTCTGATCGGCCGCTAATAGATCTGCTAGTTCAGCGAACAATTCAGAATAAAATGCATTGTTGGCTCTAATTTCTTTTGAAATCATCCTTTTACCTTTAAATAAATAGCTTGCTGCTTTTGTTGCTGTTTTTATCCAACACGTCTTTAACCCGAGTTGTGTTGTCAATACGCTCGGCGATATATCGGATAGTGTTATTGTTAAAAAATTCTTCGTACCCCAAGTTCACTTCGAACTGTTCATGCAAAATTTGCATTAACTGAGTGACCAATAGGGAATGTCCACCGAGTTCAAAGAAGTTGGTGGTCACACCAATGTTTTTTACATCTAGTGCCAGAAGTTCAGCCCAAATTGCTGCCACTTTCGTCTCTGACTCGGTTTCGGCTGCTACGTAATTCAGCTGTTGCTGCTTAAGATCGGGTATCGGTAATGCTTGGCGGTCTACCTTCCCATTTGGGCGTAGTGGAAGTTCATCTAATACCATATAAAAAGATGGGGCCATGTAGCTTGGTAACTCGTTGCGCAGCGTCTGTTTCACTGCTTCAATTATTCTTGGCTTGGACAAGCTACAGTCTGTTTCAGCAATCATATACGCGACTAGCTTTTGCTCATTTGGCTCGCCAAATGGGCGTACAACACAGGTTTTAATAAATGGCAGTTGTGCAATGCTGGTGGTCACTTCACCTAACTCGATACGGTAACCTCGAATCTTTATTTGGTCATCGGCCCTACCTAAACAGATAATTTCATCGTTGCTGGTTAATATTCCTAAATCCCCAGTTTTGTACACTCTGCCTATCGTTGATAACGCAAAAGCGGCGTTAGCGTCTTCTGCACTTATGTAACCGTTGGCAAGTGCGGCACCGGCTACCGCAATTTCTCCAATCACATTGCGTGGTAGAGGTTCACCATCAAGGCCAATGGTGAAAATGGCAGTGTTGCTGATAGCTTTACCGACAGGTACCCAATCGTTGTAATCGTTGTTACTACTCACTTCTTTAAATGACACATCGGACATGGTTTCTGTAGAGCCATAAAGGTTGAATAGTCGTGTATTAGGGAAGCGTTCTAACACTTCGTCGGCATGGATCTGTAACAGTGGTTCGCCACTGACGCACCAGTGGGTAAGCATCAATTGCTCTGTTTGAGACTTGGACAAATCGGACAAGGCTTTCATTAGCGATGGGGCGGTAACGATACGAGAAATGTGATTAGTCACCATCCACTGCCAAAGTTTAGATACGTTTTTAACAGTTTCACGCTCGCACAGTACCAAGTGGCCGCCACCACAAAGTGGTACTAGAAGCTCCCAAACACCGCGAATGAAGGCCATTGAGGTGACATGAGCGCATCGTTCTCCAAGTTCTAATGGATAATCTTTAACCATCCACTCAATTCGATTGAAAGTGGCGTGATAGGTACCTGCTACTCCTTTTGGATTCCCGGTAGAGCCTGAGGTGAAAATGATATGTGCGATGCTGTTGGCAGTAACCTCTGCGGTCGCTACAGGCTTAGCATGCCGCATTTCCATTTGAGTTTGTGCGTCATCTAAAAGCAACACCTGGCATTGTTGAGATGGATTTAGGCCTTGCTTGATACTTATACTATCGCTAATTAGCATTGTAGCGGCTGAGTCATCAAGCATGAACTGTAAACGATTAATCGGCAGCTCTTGACTTAGAGGTACATAAGCACAGCCTAATTTGAGCACAGCTAAAATTGCGATGATACGGCGTTCGTCACGATTGCAGTAAATGGCGGCAGCTTGTCCTGCTTTGAGGCCTCGAGTGGCAAAGCAAGCGGCCATTTGTTCGACTTGAGTGACTAGCTCAGCATAGTTTAAGGTGCTGTTACCAAATGATAGGGCTGCATGCTCACCATGATTTTCAGCATGATGTCTAATCAAGTGATAAAATTGGTAATGTTCGGGAGTACTTACTTCAACTGCAACTTCATCCCAGCTGCGGCTGTTCTGCCAAGTATGTGTCAAGACAGGCTTCAATGGGTTGGTGCATAGTTGACGAATTAAGAACTCAAACTCTTGAGAATAAAACTCAATGGTTTGATTATCAAATAAGGCTCTATTATATGACCAAGTTAAGGAAATCCCCTCATTGACATTACCTTTTATGTACAAAGTAATGTCATATTTATTGGTCATTTCATCGGCTTGTTCGGTGATAAAGCTACATTCACGCAGTTTCAGGTCAACTTGCTCAGTATTGTCATAGTTTATAAATAGTTGAAATATAGGTGATTGGTGAATGTTACGTGCAGGGTTGATTTTCTCGACCAGTAATTCAAAAGGCAGATCTGAGTAATCACCACTGGTTAAGTGTTGTTCTCGAGTGCGCTTGAGCATTTCGTACCAACTCGGGTTATCGCTAAACTCACTGCGAAATACCTGGGTATTAAGGAACAAGCCAATTAGATCTGCTGTTTGTGGTTGTTCCCTGCCAGCTACAGGAGCACCCATAACAACATCGGGTTCTCTACTAACACGGCCGACAAGTAATGCAAATGCAGCCTGCAAGTACATAAATACCGTTGTGTTTGTCTCTTGCAATTGTGCTTTGATCGACTCACATAAGGTGATGTCAAGATGCTGTTCAGTTAGGCCGCCGATGGCAGAACTAGAACCACGTTTATTATCAAGTGGAAGACTGTGCGTAGAAGGAGCGTTGTTTAATAGATCGCTCCAGTAGTTTAAAGCTTGCGATAAATAGTCACCAGCAAAGCGCTGCTGTTGCCATCGAGTCCAATCAATATACTGCACGTGCAATTGAGGAAGTGCTGCTTTGTCATGGCTACTAATCGCATCATAATGAGCCATGAACTCTCGCATTAAAATAGCCACTGACCAGCCGTCGGCAATGAGGTGATGGATGTTAAACAGCAATACTGATTCGGGATTATCACCCTGAGTAAGTTGAATGTGATCTATCCGGATCAATTGTTCATTTGCAATATCAAATTGATATGCCTGATGCGCGCTTTTCTGTTCGAGTAATGCTTTAATTTGCTCCAAACCCGAGAGACAGCTCAGATCATGCTGTTTGATGCAGATATCTACAGTATCCACCAGACTAACTTTTGGTTGTCCGTTGATCATCACGAAGCGACTCCGGAGTGACTCGTGGCGCTCTACAATACACTTAAATGCTAACTCTGCCTGTGCGACATTGAAGCAACCCCGGACTCTAAGGGCTGTGGCCATATTGAACTCGGAGCCTGAGTTCTCTAATTGGCTGAGAAACCAAATACGGCGTTGTGCAAAAGACAGAGGGTAATATTTATCATTGCGTTCGCTGGCTACCAACGGATTCACTTCAAGTTGCTGTTGTTGATGGCCAAGGAAATTAGCAAGTTGTTGGATTGTGGGGTGCTCAAAAAGATCTTTTACACTACATGGTACTAACAATTGGCTACGGATATCGCCGCAAATTCTAACTGCAAGTAGCGAATGGCCTCCTAGCTCGAAGAAGTTGTCAGTGACACCGAATGAAACGCTGTGTTCTGGTAAGCGCTGCAGCCAAATATGCAATAGGCTTTGCTCTAGCTTGGTTTGTGGTGCTACTACCTTTTGTAGATCTAGAGTGAACTGATGCTTCTCTAGTTTTTTCTTGTCTATTTTACCATTGGGCGTCAACGGTAATGTTTCAACAACGACCAGCTGAGAAGGTCGCATGTGCTCGGGCAGTTCGCTTGCTATTCTCGCTTTGAGTGTATCGAGCTGTTCGAGTTCATTTAACTTAGCTTGCTTCTCAAATACTACAAAAGCCACTAAACGGCGGTCTTGCTCATCTCCGACAGCTAGAGCGCAGACATCCTTAACACCGTTAATTTTTATGGTCTTTTCAACCTCCCCTAGTTCTATGCGAAAGCCTCGAATCTTGACTTGATCATCCATGCGACCCAAATAGGCTAAGTCACCTTGTTTTGAGCAATAGCTTACTAAGTCGCCTGTACGGTAGAGCAGACCTTCACCAAACGGGTTAGGGATAAATCGTTCGGCAGTCATCTCAGCCTTATTTAGATAACCTTTTGCTACGCCATCACCACCAAGACACAATTCACCTGCGGCACCAAAAGGTAGCAGGTGACCGCTTTGTGACATTACATAAGCTTGGGAGTTATTAATTACGTGACCAATTGGAGGTATGCCATCAAGTGGCTCGGTAAATTCTGCACATGTAGAATAGGTTGTGTCTTCTGAAGGGCCATAGAGGTTACATAATCTATCTACACCTGCTGCTAAAACTTGATTAACTAAGCTTGCCTTAAGCGCTTCACCCGCTAAATTTACGACTTTAGTCGATGAGGGAAGTGCCTGTTGCTCTATTAGAAGACGCATTGCAGATGGCACAGTATTGATTAGAGTGACTTCCTGATGCTGGGTCAATAGTGACATTATATTGTCTACCAACACACATTGATGGCCGAAACACAGCGGCAGGAATAGCTCGAATACTGACAAATCAAAGCTAATAGAAGTACTTGCTAAAGTTTTGGCTAACTCTTCATCACTGTAGTAGTCGTCAGCCCAGTGCAACATTGCGACAGCATTCTGATGGCAGATTTGTACACCTTTAGGTTTGCCTGTTGAGCCTGATGTATAGATAAGATAAGCAATGGAATTGGCTTGAGCCAACCCTTGGGGATTTTGCAAGTCATGGGAAAGACTGCCAAACACTAAGTCTAAATCCAGAATTTGTTCAACATCAAGGTCGTGACAAATGTCTTGTTGCCCAAGCAATAACCTGATGCCACTATCTTCGACGATGTAATTCCTGCGTGCCAAAGGGTATTCTGGATCTATGGGAACATAGGCTGCTCCCACTTTGAGGATACCAAGCATTGCCGCGATCATTGATATATCACGTCGGCTTGAAATTCCAACACGCTCGTGAGGGGCTACTTTTTGCTCGAGTAACTTATAGGCAATAATGTTAGCCATATTATTGAGCTGTCGGTATGACCAACTCCCACTGTCGCAAAGCACTGCTATAGATTCAGGTTTTAGCTTAGCTTGCTGTTCAAATAGAGAAGTCAGAGTCGCGCTTTTTGGATAAGACAACGCATTATCATTGAGAGTATGCACCAAGAACTCTTGCTCCTGATTACTCAGTACCTGCAAATCAGCCATGTTATCGGTATTGTTTTCTGCTAGTTGCATCAATACGCGAGCTAGCTGGTCACACAGGTTTTCGATCCATTCTGCATCGTACAAGTTGCTGTCGTAGCGCCAATCAAAGGTAAGTTCATCTCCAGATAATTGCGCATCAATTTCAATCTCGAACTTGCAATATTGCACCGGTATGTCTAGTCGCTTAGCACCCAAGCGTTCAACAAAAGCCTGTTCTGCGCTTGCATCATTGAGAGTGAACATAATCTGAAATACAGGGGTATAAGCTTTATTGCGTGGTATATCGCATGCGTCGATAATGGTATCAAAAGGTACCGATTGATGTTCAAAGGCAGTTAAGTCTATCTGACGGACATGGGCGAAGTAGTCTTGAATGCTAGTGCAAGCTGTATTTACTCTAAGGGCCAGAGTATTCACACAGAAGCCGATCATAGATTGTATTTCGGTCAGGTTACGGTTAGTCGCGGCAGTTCCTATGACAATGTCTTCGCAACCACTATTGCGTGATAACACTAATGCAATAGCTGCATGAAGTAGATTAAAGAGTGTCAGCTTATGGTGGCTGGCTGTGGAATACAGAGCGTTAAGCTGAGTTTTATCAACTTTCATGTGTACGCTATTACAAATACGGTCCGTCGACGCGTGATGTTGCTTGATAGGTAAACTGTGACGCAAAGGTGCATCGCTTAGTTGCTTTTTCCAAAAATCAATTTCTTTTTGTAAATTAGTGCCTTGAAGCATTTTTTCTTGCCACAACGCATAATCCGCATATTGCACTGTTAGTTCAGGCAGTGCGGCTACGTTGTTTTTGTACAATGCTATTAATTCATCAAGGAATATCCCTACAGACCATCCGTCGAAAGCAATATGATGGACATTGAATAGTAATACACCTTCATTATTCGACAGTGATAACCATGCTGCGCGAATGGGTAACTGACTTTGCAGGTCAAAGTCTTGCTCGCAGAAATTACGGATCTGTGTTTCAACCGTTTGCCCTGTTACGGCGTGTCCTGTCATATCCACGATTTCTACCAGTAATTCATCGACACTTAACAGTTGCTGATATACTTCTTCGCTCTGCTCGACGTAGCATGTACGTAACACATGGTGACGGGTAATTATCTTATGCAATGCTTGTTGCAGTGCTTGAATGTCCAGCCCGCTAGTAATGTGCAAGGCAAACGGCATATGATAGTCTCGAGAATGTCCCTGCACCCTGTCTATCAGCCAAAGGCGCCGTTGAGTAGCTGAGAGTGGAATCTGCTCTGGATGTGATAAGGAACCAATTTGTGGCTCCATACTTTGCTTGTCTTGACAGCCGCGGATCGTATTGGCTAAATCTCTTAGTGATATCGCTTCAAAGACATGCCGAATAGATAAACTAACATCAAACGAGCATTTCAGTGCAGCGGTTAATTTAACGGCTGATAGTGAATGTCCACCTAGCTCGAAAAATGAGTAGTCCATACTAATTAAAGTTCCGTCAAGCTGAAGTATCTGAGCGGTCAGGCTGGCTATAGCTCGTTCCATATCATTACTCGGTTTGACCACAACTCGATTGTCTTCAGTATCACTCAATGCCCGGAGCATCTTTTTATTGACTTTTCCGTTAGGTGTTAGAGGTAATTCGTCAATAAAAACAAAACGGGCTGGAACCATAAAGGACGGTAAGAGCTTTTGCGCATTTTGTTTGAGGCTCTGCATAATGGATTTATCACCAACCACAAACGCCAATAAGTTTTCACCAATGACTAGTACCACTGCATCTTGAACGTCAGGATGATTAGACAATACGTGTTCTATTTCGCCTAATTCAATGCGGAAACCACGTAACTTTACCTGATCGTCGGTGCGTCCGATGTAAGTTAAAGTACCGTCATTTTGGTAGCGAACTAGATCTCCGGTTCGGTAAACGGGACCACGGGCAAAAGGGAGCTCGATAAAGCGCTCTTTGGTTAGATCTGGGCGATTGAGGTAACCAGCAGAAATTCCATCACCTGCAAGGTACAACTCACCAATGTAGCCATGAGGTAGAAGTTTGCCTGAAGGAGACAATACATAGGCCTGGGTATTTGCCAGTGGTTTACCAATATCAGGCTGGCGTTCAAGTTTCTTATCAAAACGAGACCAAGTAGAATAAGTCGTGTCTTCTGATGGTCCATAGAGGTTGTACACTGTGTTACAAGATGTCTCTAACAAAGCATTTACAACACTTGCTGAAAGAGGTTCGCCGGCAAGGTTTACAGTATTGACTGACGGAGGAATTGCATTATGTTGCAATAAGGACTTTGCTGCAGAAGGAACTGTATTGAGTAGGGTAATATCTAACTCAGATTCAATTAGTGCTAAAGCATCTTCAACAAGTACTACGGTGGTACCAAACGCCAGCGGTACGAATAACTCGAACATAGACAAGTCAAAGTTTAGAGATGTGCAGGCTAACACCCGACGTAACTGTTGGTTAGAATATTCTGACCTTGCCCAATGTAATAGAGATAGTAGGTTACGTTGGCGTATCATCACGCCTTTAGGGTTACCTGTAGAGCCTGAGGTATAGATGCAATAGGCTAAACTCTCAGCAGAAACAGGCATTTCAACAGAACTAACAGCAGAATTGTTAGTTTCATCCAGCAGTTGGTCGACAGTAATCGTAGCGACCCCTTTAAGCTTTCTATTACAACTGCTGTGAGACAAGACTAGCTCTATACCACTATTCTCAATGATGTATTGGATTCTGGACTCTGGGTAGTTGGGATCAAGCGCAATGAATGTCAGCCCTGCTTTTAATGACCCCAGTAAAGATATGAGCATCACGGCGCGGCGTGGGCAATGAATACCTACGAACGAACCTGGTTGCAAGCCTCGGTCAATTAACTTGTGGGCAACTTGATTTGATAAGTGATCCAGTTGTCCATAGGTAAGCTGGATATCAGCATCTATTGCTAGAGCATCTGGCTGTAATTGAGCTTGTTTGACAAACAGTTGATGCGGTAACAGGGAACTAGAGTAGGGAAGATGCTCACCTTCTGTGTTGGCTAGCACTCGAGCCCGTTCCTTGGCTGACAAGATTTTGTATTCTTGAATAACTTTATTGTCTTTGCATTGTAGCTGATCCAGCAAATAGTCCAGCCGTTGTATCATGTTGTGAACATCTTGTTCGCTGAAAAACGCTAAATTGTGATCGATCTGTAATTGAACGCCCTGACCCTCACCATACTCCCACACTGTCATCATCACTGGAGTTTGCTCGTGATTGTGACTGAGGTAAACTAAGTTTGCTGGTTGGCCATCGATATCTAAGTCACTATCTAGCTTAAGGTAGTTATAACCAACCTCAAATAATGCGCGCTGCTCGGCACCTCCGAGTATATCGCGGCGCATATCGCCGACCCCAAATCGCTGATGGCGGAAATTTTGTCGCATTCTTCCAGCAACCTGTTCACATAATTGCTTGAGAGTTTGGTCGGTCGCCATGTTCAAGCGGACTGGAATTACGCTTAGAAACGCGCCCAAAGTTACTTTGTCGCGTTTATCTTTGCGGTTATGTACAGGTGTACCTAACACCAGCTCAGGTAGCTCATGGGCCAGTGCAAAATATAGGGCTATCCAAACCTGATATAGCTGAGCAACACCGACACCTAATTCAGTGGCCCGATGTTGCATGTGTTTGTGTCGGGCGGCACTAATAGGCAAAATTTGCCTGCGGCTCGGGACTGCTGTGCTTTCAGGAAAATCTTGGTGGTAAAAAGGTGTCAAGAATGGCTCAGGCAAAACATTGAGCTGCTCCTGCCAGTAGGCTTTGTCCTTTTGGTAGCGAGCTGATGATGTGTATTCAGCTTCTTTACTTACTACCTCAAGCCATGGTTTTGATGGCATCTCTGCTTCACTTTTGGCGTAATACTGGCCTAGGCGTTGTGCCCAGTTAGCAAAACCCCAGCCGTCTAGGCAAACGTGGTGAGCCATTCCCACATAGAACCAACGCTCTACACTGAGTTTAATCAGGGTGGCACGGAACAATTCGTTTTCATCCACAGCAAAGGCGTCTTGAAAGTGTGCCTGTAACCATTCGGTGGCAGCAGCTTCAGGGTCTTTGTGATTGGACATGTCTAGCAATGGCAGACTCAAATTGCGTTGCTCACTAATATACTGCTCTACGCCCTGCTCTGAAGTGATAATGCGAATACCGAATGCATCATGATTACTAACAACCTGACGATGGGCCTGACGTAACCTTTCTATATCAATGGTTGGTAAATCTATGTAACCACCAATGTTGTAAAGAGGGCTGTCTGGATAATGCAGCTGATCAAAATAAATATCTTGTTGGACCATTGATAGTGCAAAGGAGTTATCACGCATCATTTAGCTAGTACCTCTGATTGTTCCTTCTGGTTCATGCCGCTGGCTGAAGTACTTGCTGAAAGCCATTGGTCAGAGACCATATTTTCTGTTAACTGACCGTTGTCCATACGCAGTAATTTATCTGCTACAGAGAAGTAGCGATCATCATGGCTGATAATCACAACCGCTTTGCCCAGTGCTTTTAGCTCAGGTAAAATCTCGGTATAGAAGATATGTTTAAAGTCTGGATCTTGATCTGCTGCCCATTCATCAAACAAATACATCTCTTTGTCTTCCAAAAAGGCGATTAGTAGTGCTAGGCGTTTGCGCTGTCCATCGGATAGCTTAGTGGTAGAAAAGAGACCGTTGATAATGGTGACTTTTGTATCGAGCCGGAATTCTTTGAGGTAGCGACGGATACGATCTTCTGTTTCTGGGGTAACCTCAATTAAGAGCTCGTCAAACAGGTGGTAATCTGTGTATATAGCATGAATTTGGTTTCGCAAACTACAGACATAGTCCTTAGTGATTTCTTGTTCATCAATGTAGATTTTGCCTTGGTTAGGCTGATAATGCTGGGTAATGAGTTTGCTCAACGTGGACTTCCCAGAGCCATTTCCGCCGATAATACAAGTGACTTCACCCTTGTTGAGGGTGAAGCTCATTGGGCCAATCGCGAAGCCCTTCTCACCTTGGACATTGCTATAGTGATATTCAATATTTTTGAAATGGATGCTTTGCCATTGTGGAAGTGGCTTGATGTCATCGGCTATGTCTTCTTTAGGGATAGTTGACAGCAACTTTTTGACTTTTCTAAAAGAGACAGAGGCGACTGTTAGACCTGGAATAGAGTTAAGTACGATGGCAATTGGTGTGGTGATATATAAGAGTGCCATGATTATCCCAGCTAGCTCTTGGCGCGGGATATCGTAGTAGTTGACGAAAATAAAGGTGATGCTACCAATGACGAAAAAGCTGAGTAAGTCACCAAGACTTACAGTAGAGCGGGTAACGGTGTAGCCCATACTTTCCGTGCGAACAAGGTCTTTTTCATGCTGAAGCAGCACTCGATTGAGGTAGTTGTTGCGCTTTTCGCTATCAAGTTTGAGTTCTTTCTGACCCGAAATGAGTCCAAGAGTGGCATGCTGTAACTTGTCGTTGATCTCTCTGTTCTTTTCGAAAATACGACGCCCCACCATCATTGGAAACTGATAAATAAAGATCCCGGTGAAAATTGATATGATAACTAGTTTGAAGATGTCCATATTTAGGTACATTAAGAACCCGAGCATACCTATCAGAGTGATTAGGTTGACAAAAACAGCCGGAATTTGTCTTGCGCCTTGGGTGATTCTGGGAACATCTATATTTACTGACGCTATCAGTTTGGCATCACCTATTTTCTCAAGTGAGGACATAGGAGCGCTATTAATTCTTTTATAAAAATCAGTACGTATATCCCTTGCTACTATGGCACCTACATGGAGTAGTACTATCTCTGATAGGCTTCGGGCAAAGAGAATGAGTACACAGGCAATCAAGTAAATAGTTGCCATGTGGTAGTTAGATACTTCAAACGAAAAAAGAGTATTAGTGCTCGTTTGCACTTCAGTAAACATAGGATCTTCTGGAGTTATACTTGCCATCACAAGAGGTATCAACATTGAGTAACTGATACCTGCAAATGCACCCAATGTAATTGATAAAAATACCCTGTGCGGAGCTGCATCAATAAACAAACGAAATAACTTCATTGTAATGACTCCTGAGTAGAAGCTGGGAGAAGCTTAATTAGGTACTTAGTTTTTGTGCTATGTATCCCAATGAACTTGTTTTCAGCAAACATGACGGCTAAATCATCGTAGTGATCATTCGTTAATTTTTCTGACTGGCCAGTTGAGTTGATTAAGTAATGCTGTTGCTCATCTGACATTTGAATAACTTGTCTAAAGCCTGCACCGAAAAAAGTTTCAAACCCTTCATTCTTATCGAAGGTGCTAGTTGTAGCGTGTAAGGCATTAGGTGCTCCACCTGAGCCAAACCTGCGCTCGAATACGTAATCAAACACTCTCATATTGCTGAAGGGGATGTGTTTGTATACTACTTGTTGTGCTTTGCCCCATTGCCAATTTTCAGGGTCATCTCCATAGATCGAAGATAAATCGTTTAGGGCATTGGAGAAGGAAAGCTGTAATACATCATTACAGTTTTCGACGACTTCTGTGGTGATGTCGTCACACCAAACACTTTGCTGGGTTAACAATTCCGCAATCGTTTCTGGTGCCACCAGGCCGGGGAGTTTATTCAGAGAAGCATTATCCCGCTGGTTATTCCAAAAACCTTGCAACTCATCGCCAAAAAGTTGCTTCTTGATGTGATATAGCCAAGCATAATAGATAGTTGAGCCAATACTGTGGTCTTTTGCGTAGCCGTCCCAGCGAATAACTTTTTCTAAAGCAGTTGTTTGTAGTTTCGTTGTGGCGGAGTAGCTCTGCAGCACGTTCAGTAAGGGTAAGGATGATAAGTCTAAAGTATCGACTTGCATTTGCATGGTATCCGACACCGTGATTTTTTGTTGCTCAGTAATAAACTGGCTTAATAGCTGTTCAATTCTTTGTCCTCTTGCCGGGTGGGCAAAGTCATTGGAAATCACGTACGGGTATCCTTTAGGTACGTTAGAATTATTCGCGTTGAACAAGAAACCGGATTCAGGGTTAAATTGTGTTGGCATCTGCTCAAAAGGAATATATCCGTTCCAATTGTCCGTGGCCGTTTTATGAACGGAAAATCGGAAAGGAAGCGTACCATCTCCATAGCTGCGCTTTGGTACTCTACCTACAGCTTTAAAACCTATGTTATTGGCTTTGTCTGCATAGAATAGGTTGAGTGCCGGTGCAATATGGTATTTGGTTGCGTTAAGGAAAGATTGCCAATTGTTTGCTTTATTCAGCCTGAAAAAAGATTCATAAGTGGTATCATTTTCATCGAGTGCTACCCAGCGTAAGCTCATAGTAGATCCTATTTCTGGGACAATATCACTGACAATCGGCCCTAGCTTACTTTCTCTGATACGCACTTCGACAGGTTTTAGTGGGTTTCGCAACTTAGCAGGAAAGTCTGCTTTAACCTTAATTTTCTCTACTCGTTCATCAAATCTATGCCACTGTCCAGCAATTAGATATTGGTTAGGGTCTTCAGGGTGGATTTGGTGCACAACTAGGTCTTGTACGTCAGCCATCATATTTGTGCCACCCCAAGAGATATCTTTATTGCGTCCAAATATCACTACTGGTAGTCCGACTAGGCTCATACCGGTAACTTCTTGTGCAGGAGTTGTTTGTTTAACCGCGTACCAAAGAGAAGGGATTTGCAAGCCTAAATGAGGATCATTAGCCAAAATAGGTGCTCCACTATCGGTGTGCTTTCCTGACACGACCCAGGCATTACTACCGACATTTTTACCACCGATTTTCCAGTATTGTTCCAATAAATCTGTAGGTTCTAATAGTGCACTAAATTCACTTGGTTCTAGTTTGGATTTTTGTTCTTCAGCGGCGAGATTTTGACGTTGATCTTGGGGGAAAAAAACTGCCAATTGGCTTGGAGTTAGATGGCGTAAACCAACTTGCCTTTGTAATTCGTTGCGAAAATTACCAGCGAGGTTTAATGCAAAAACTTTGGACCAAGCAAGTGAGTCCACCACCGACCATGGCTCGGGTTCAATATTAAAGAGTTTGAACTCAAAGGGGAGCGTGTTGTTACTTACATAGCTATTAATGCCATCAGCATAAGCCTGAAGCGAAGACTGTGCGGCTGATGAGAGAATTGGAAATGTTTTTTCAGCTGAACGATATAGCCCGAGGGTTCTCATCCAAGCATCAAGATTAACAGAAGTCTTACCAAAAACTTCAGCTGAACGCCCAGCTGCAATGCGACGCTGAACCTCTAATTGCCACAATCGATCTTTGGCATGAAGGTAGCCCATTGAAAAGTAAAGGTCACTTTCGTTCTTGGCGTTAATGCTTGCGATGCCATATTCATCAAATGCTATGGTTACAGCTTCACTGATACCTTCGCCATAAATCACTTGACCAGACTCAACGTCAGGCGTCTCAAGATACTCGAAGTAAACATAAATGACTGCACTTAATAGAGCGCAAACGCTCAACGCTAAGTTAATAAAAAATTTTTTCATATTTCCATGACCCATTCAAAATGGCGATTTGTTACATTTCAAAATTGAGGTTGGCTATTCAACCTGCCTCAATGAGCACCTGATTAGGTGGGGCATTAGATTCATAATATAAAAGCCTAATTTCTTTCCACGACGCTTACCATGTTGCACTTTTTGTACATTGACGTAGGTTTTTGTGTGGTGATAATGATGCTGTATATCTGATTCCTTTACTTATCTATCAGGGCGATAGTTAAAGCTATTCATGATAAATGAGTCGCCTATGAGTCAAACCAAATAGCGCTATACCTTGTGTTTTTACGTAGGAGGTTTTTGGTTTTAGACTCAGGCCATTAATAATAAAGAAGCTAAGAGAAAATGACGTGGTCGCCATGTATTCTGTCGCGATATTTGGAAGGTTAAAACAGAATGAATATATTTTTTTCCATTTTTTATAGCTATTTGTTCTTGATGCTCTTCTTATAATTCTAGATTTTAGGTTTGCAAAAAGAATAAGAAGATATAGCCTATCTAACAAACTAAATATACGTACCATCATAAATACTTCGCTTCCCCTAGCTGCTATTTGCGAAATAGCACAGTTTATTACTTTTCTTTTCATAACACTTATCTTTAATGTTTCCTGTGTAAAGATAAGCTTACAAATTTCAACTGTCGAATGTTGATTTTGTGTTTTATTTTTATCAACAAAATCACAGATGTTATTTAATGGTAACTCTGTGTAAACATTAGCACGTCTTAAGAGCATCGATCAACCAGAAAAGTTAATAATTTTTTTGTTTTGAAAATAAACATAAAGTAAACATCGTTTACATTTCATTTACAATTTTGGATTGTTTCTATATCTTCATCTTCCCATCTCCAGTCGCTTGATGTTTAGAACTCTTTAACAATAATGTCTTTTAAATAAGTTGAAATACTCAACTTTTAGAAAGTTATTTAATTAGCTCTTGGCTTTACATAGTTGCTAAGTACTTTGTGGTTAGTTGAACTATTCATAGCTTTAGGTAGTGGTGTGGAGAAGATTAGGTAATTTTAAGGACTGTGTTATTAAAAGTAGTCAACTCTTCGTCGAGTTGGGAACGTTCTAATCGAAAAAGTATAACTAGTATTTATTTTAGTATACTTTATTACTGCGAAACGTTTTTGTTCACCAGCGCTTCGACGCTTTTCCGGTAGTAGATTTGTTAATCGCTTATTTATGTGAGAGTCTAAGCTTCAAAGATTTACTTAGGGTGAGAACATACTTTGTTAACGATCTTTAGTCGAAGATAAGTTCAGCCCTGAATTCATCGTCAAAACTGGCTCGAACACACTTGCAACGTATCGAATCTTTAAGGCCTGTGTGTGGTTTTACCAGTTTGCGAACAACCCGTCTGAACAGCGCCATATTCTCCGCTGAAATCGGCTCACTGATCTGGCAAGCGTCTTCCTTAAACACGACATCCAACACCCAATATAGTTGGTTTTCTATGTGCCAATGATGGCGGATCGCTTTTTACAATATCTGTGTATCTGGCTCGACAGAAGTAATATAAAAGTGCGTGTCTATTTTTGTCGTTTTTTTCATTTTTGTGAGAGAGAGAATAAATTTCAGTTACATTATAAATGACTGTAAACAAAATAGTGTTTTTAACTTTGTGAAGCTTTTGTAGCCAATAGAGCGGATACTTTTTTAGTACTAAAGGGTGGATTTATTGGGTTGTTTTAGTTGTATTTTCTTGTTTTTTAAATTTTGAGAAATGATAACGCTGACATAATGTTTACAAGTGTTTAAAAGGTATTCGGGTGACTATTGGTATTCGCAGCTGTGATTAGATAAAGAATCTAGGTATAATTTTCGCTTGGTCGCGATTTTGCCGCTTAAAGCTAAACTGTTGGCAAAACGGTAAGTGTAGAAATCTTAGATAAAAAGTTGAGTGAGTTTATGCAACAAATAGAGGTGGTCGTTATCGGCGCAGGTGCTGCTGGATTGATGTGTGCTGCACAGGCTGGATACCGAGGGCGACAAGTTGCAGTGGTTGATATGGGGAAAAAGCCTGGCCGTAAAATTTTGATCAGTGGTGGTGGCCGCTGTAACTTTACCAACGAAAATGCTTCACCTGCTAACTATCTATGTAAAAATCCACACTTTGTAAAGTCGTGTTTGAGCCGCTATACCCAACATGATTTTATTGAACTGGTAGACCGCCATGGTCTTGCATACCACCACAAAACACTTGGGCAGTTGTTTTGTGACAATAGCGCACAAGACATTGTAGATATTCTTCTTACCGAGTGTGACTGGGCGGGCGTGTCACTCCATTTACGTCAAGAAGTCCTTGCGGTTGAACATCAAGCTGATGGTCGCTACTTAGTCAAAACAACAACTCAAACGTTTAACTGCGAGTCAGTGGTGATCGCCGCAGGTGGCTTAACCATGCCAAAACTTGGCGCAACGCCAATTGGCTACAAAATAGCGGAGCAATTTGGCTTAACTGTATTACCAACCACGGCAGCGCTTGTACCATTTACACTCCATGATCACGACAAAGCCCGCTTTGATGGTTTGTCTGGTATTAGCGTAGATAGCCTAGTGACCAGCGCAAGCGGTATCCAATTTAGAGAAAATATTCTCTTTACTCACAGAGGCTTATCTGGCCCTGCAATTTTGCAGATCAGCTCATTTTGGAAAGCAGGCGAGTTTGTTAGCATCAATTTACTACCTGATCTAGATGTGCAAGCACAACTCCATGACTGGCGCAGTGAACAAGGGCAAAAGAGCTTGAGGAACTTGCTTTCGACCATTTTACCAAAGCGCTTTATTGAAGCCCTAATCAGCGACGGTAGCATCCCAGATAAAAACGCCAACCAACTCAGCCACACTGAGATTGAAAAGCTTACTGAAACTCTCACTAGCTGGAAAATAAAACCAAATGGCACAGAGGGTTATCGCACCGCAGAGGTTACGTTAGGTGGTGTAGATACCGATGAATTAAGCTCAAAAACCTTCGAAGCTAAAAAACAAAAAGGCCTGTACTTTATCGGCGAAGTCACCGATGTCACCGGATGGCTCGGAGGCTATAATTTTCAATATGCATGGAGCTCCGGCTGGGCATGCGGACAGGCTTGTTAGCCCAAATCACGCTCAAAAGCGGCTATAGATTGAAATAAATTATAGCTTATCAAAAGAAAGGGTTTACCAATCAAAAAGGACACTAAGTATGGCACTTAGTGTCCTTTTGGTTGTTAGTCAGTTATCACATCATACTTACTTTGCCTACCAACTGCGCTTCAGGGTAGGTTTCAATGGTTTCGGCTTCGCCACGGTTATCGCTGGCTAGCTTTTCATAAAGTAGCGGTAAGACAACCAAAGTGAAGAAAGTACCGATGAGCATGCCTGCGACTAAGATAATACCTATGCTGTTGCGCGCTTCTGCGCCTGCGCCGGTTACCAATACCAACGGGAAGTGACCAAGCACGGTTGCACCAGTGGTCATTAGGATGGGTCTTAGACGTGTGGCTGCAGCCCCTTTTACCGCCTCAAATTTCGATTTACCTTCAAGCTGTAAATGGTTCGCAAATTCAACAATCAAGATGCCATTTTTGGCTATTAAACCGATGAGCGTGATTAGGCCGATTTGGCTGTAAATGTTGACGGTCGTGAGTGATAAAAACGGCAGCATCAATGCACCTGCGAGTGCCAGTGGTGCGCAGCCGAGTAGTACCACGAGCGGATCTCTAAAGCTGTTGAACTGGATAGTCAGTAAGAAAAACACCACTATCATGGCAAATAGGAGTACGCCAACCATTGTATTGCCTTCTTTTCTTAGCTGTCTTGATTCGCCAGCGTAGTCAATGGAGTAATGGCTAGGTAAGACGTCTGCTGCAATTTCCTCTACCTGTGTGAGCGCTTGCTCTTTGGTTATGTGTGGCAGTGTGCCTGCCAATATTCTAAACGAGTTTTGCTGATTGAATGAGCCAAGCACTCTAGGACTTGTAAAGGTACGCAAGGTGGCAAACGCTGAAATTGGAATAAGATCGCCAGCATCCGTCCTTACTTGCATATTAAGAATGTTCTCAGGATTGTACCTTTCGCCATCGCCCACAATGGGAATGACGCGGTAGGCTTTGCCTTCTTTGTTGAAGTAGTTGGCAAAATTATTCGACATATAAATACTAAGTTGCTCGTTTACCGACGACAAACTGAGACCTAAGTCAGCAACCAGCTCTCGGTCGATTTCAAGCTCGGCTTGCGGCAAGTCGATTTTTAGGTCGGTATTGACGAACATAAAGCTGCCACTGGCGGTGGCGCGTTGAATAATCTCATCGGCGTACTGCTTCATCGCGGTTGGGTCGTCACTGGCACGGAATACTACCTCAACGTCAAACTGTCCTGCGGTAGGAAGCGATGCTGGCAGAATAGGGAATAAACTTAGCCCGATCACGCTGCCTAACCGACCGTATAGGTCGTATAGTAAGTCGTGTACTGAGTTTTCTCGCTCATCAAATGGTGCAAGCTCTACACCACCAAAACCCGCTGCCGCCGTAATAATCTGCCAAGTAAACTCAGCGCCTTCAGTGGCGTTCATGACCTCGGCAGTGTCATTCATTTTCGCTGAAGTATAAGCTTGAGAAGATTCAGGTGGTGCTTCCACTACGACTTGAATACTGCTTTGATCTTCGATGGGGGCTAACTCTTTTTGTGATAACAGGTAAAACGGCACCGACAATAAAGAGAACACGATAGCGACAAAAAAGACCTGTGGACGCCACTTAAACAAGGTATCGAGCGCACGAAAGTAGAACGCTTGTAATCGATCAAAATAGCCATTGACCTTTTGCGTTAATTTACCTTCTTTACCGCCTTCAGGGTTAACGTAAGCACTCATGATGGGCGACAAGGTAATAGCAACTAGTCCAGAAATTAATACCGCAATGGCTAGGGTGAACGCGAACTCTCGGAATAAGAACCCCGTTAAACCTGTTAAAAATCCGATTGGCGCGTAGACCGCTGCAAGGGTCAGCGTCATGGCAATTATTGGGACGAGTAATTGACGTGAACTGATAAGCGCGGCTTGTAATCTGGGTTTGCCTTCGCGCATATGACGCGCAACGTTTTCAACCACCACGATGGCATCATCCACTACTAAACCAACAGAAAGCACGATAGCCAAAATAGTCAGTAGGTTGAGTGAAAAGCCCATCGCTGAGATCACCGCGATTGCGCCTAAAATCGAGATAGGAATGGTAACCAGCGGCACCATGGCGGTTCTAAACGAGCCCATCATCGCGAGCACAACAATCCCCACGAGTAGGACGGTTTCCCCAAGCGTGGTGAAGATTTCTTTTATGGAATCACGCATATAAAGCGTGCCATCGTAGCCAATTCTTAGATGCATGCCGTCGGGTAAGATGGTATTAATCTCATCAATCTTTTTATACAGCGCATCACCAATATCGATTTCATTGGCACCTGGTAATGCCCACACCGCTAAGAATACCGTATCGTGGTCATCAAGGCGTGCGGTTACCATGCCTTCGGCCTCACCGAGTTCTACCGTGGCGATGTTACCAAGCTTGAGTTGCGTGCCATCAATTTCTTTTACCACTAAGTTGTTAAAATCTGCTACCGTTTTTAACGAGGTATTGGCCATTAGGTCGATGCGTTGTCTGTTATTTTCACTGTAACCTAAGGTGGCAATGGTGTTGTTTGCTTGTAGCGCGGCAAATACATCGCTGGCACTTACGCCATAGATAGCGAGTTTTTCGGTATCGAGCCAAATTCGCATTGCTGGATCGCGGCCACCTTCCAGCGTCACTTTTTGTACACCGGGAATATCAGACATAGAAGGGACAACATTTCGGATCAAATAATCGCTCACGTTATTACGTGGCAGACCTTGAGATTCCACATCGAGATAGAATACCGCATACGGACTATCGGCACGTACGATTTGAATGGCTGGATCTTCCGCTCCGCTGGGTAACTCAAACTTAATCTGGTTTAATCGGGTGGTCAGCTCAGCCAAGGCATCGGTGGTACTATGATTAAGTTCAAGCCAAGCGGTAACTTTGCTAAGTCCCGAGGTAGTTATCGAGTCTACATAGTCGACGCCAGGAACAGTAGAGGCCACTCGCTCGATTGGCTCGGTAACATAGCCTTTAACGACGTCTGCGGCAGCGCCTGTATAGACAGTGTTGATCACCAGTGAGGCACTTTCTATTTTTGGATATTGCTGCACCGATATATCTCGGGCGGCATTAAAACCCGCTAGCACAATAAGCAATGACACCACGATCGCCAGTACCGGCCGGTTAACAAAAATATCCATGATAGACGGCTTATTTTCGTGTAATGCGCTCATTACTGGCCTCCGTTATTGCCATCAATAGCGGCAACCTGAACGGTATAAACCAGTAAGTTTTCTTGTAGCTTGAATGCCCCTTCAGCAGCAATAAACTCACCACCACGCAGGCCAGATAGTACAAGTTGCTGGTCGTTGACCTTATCGCCTAATGTGATTTTTACCGGTTTTGCCCGCCAATTTTGGCTGTCGTCCTTTTCAAGTACATAAACAAACTCGCCAAAGTGATTGCGCGTAATTGCATTGGTTGGCACTACTGCGGCGCTTACGACCTCGGTTGGTACATTGACTAACACCATTTGATTGTGGCTGAGTGTGCCATCGCTGTTTTGTAGCTCAGCGCGATAACTTTTTTGACGCGATGCGACATCGACCATTGGCATTTTGGCTGATACGCGAGCAGGCTTTTGGCCGCTGGCATTAGAAATTGCCACGCTAACGTCTTCGCCTATGTTAGGTTGTGGTAAGGTTTGTGGAATTTTGAAATCCACCCAAATGCTGTCGTCTAATCCAACCAAGAAAGTGATTTCGCTATTGGCATCAAGTAATTGACCAACCTGATATTGTTCTAACCCCGTTTGACCCGGGTAAGGGGCACGAATGGTTTTTTTCTCGATTAATGTGGTTAGTCGTTTTACGTTTGCCTGATTAATTGCCACCTCAGCCTCGGCTTTGTCCACCTCATCTGGGCTGATCCGCTTTTGTTCTAGTAATTTGGCAACCCGTTGATAGGTTGATTTAGCAAGTTTTACTCTAGCTTTAGCCGCTAATAGATTTGCCTCATCAATGCTGCTATCTAAGCGCAGTAATACTTGGTTCGCTGCTACTTGCTCACCGGGTTTAAAACCGACGAAAGTGATAAGACCGGGATACTCGTTACTAATGGTGACGGTGCGCTTGGCATGGAGCTGACCTACAACCTTAACCGATTTAATATGCTCAGTGGTTGATACATACGTGCTTTTTACCGAAGCCGAAGGCTCCGGAAAAGACTCCCCAAAGGCGATTGCCGCTTGGATTTGTGTAAACTTCACAAAACCAAGGCTGGTAATAACGATGAGAATGATGACAACGGCCATAAGCCAACGTTTGATATTCATTGTGATTTCCTTAAGTTAACGAAGCTCGAGCGCTTGCAATTCTTTCTCTATGCGTACCAGTGAATCTTGAGTGATAGGTTGTTGCCATGGATAACTGTTAAGTAATCGCACCGTGCTGCGAATAACAGGATCATTAAGCTCAAGTGGTGCGAGCAATGAAGCCGTGCCCTCAACAATTTGCTTAGTTTGTTGCAAGCGCAGTACTTGCTCATACCCTACGGTAAGCGCCCATCCGGTGATGATGATTTCTTCTATCATGTCGTGTAGATCTGGTGTAGCTTGCAACTCACCTGCTTCAATGCCATCAATCAGCGCTTGTTTAAACACGTTTTCACAGCCACCACAGGATGCGATAATTTTATTGGTCCAAAACTCAGAAGCCCTTTTTATCACCGCCTCATTGGTAGAGTAGGACTGTAATTCATAATCAAAAGAGAAGCGTTTTAGCTTTTGTGGCGAGATAAGACACACCGCGAGCATGCGTTCTGGTGTGCTAAGTGGTAACGACAATACTTGCTTAAAAACACTGGATGTATGGGTAAAAGACTCATAGGCCAGCGCCATTACTAGGTCTTCTTTGGTCTGCACAAACTTATATATTGAGCCCATAGACAATCCTGCAAGCAAAGAGACTTTTGCCATCGTAAAGTCAGTGACTGAAGACTCATTAATGCATTGTTCCGCAGCGTTTAAAATCATGCGTTGCTGGGTTTCTTTATCATATTTAGGTGCCGGTGCCATCGTTTCTCCTTAGAGCTTGAACCTTATTCGAATGTCATTCGAATAAGGTTCAATTATAGAGAGCATTTTTAAAAGTGCAATAAGTAAACAGAGTTTTGTTTGCTTGAAAGTGCGATTTAAAGATATCGAAGGGAGTGGAATGAAGGCGCTGTACGGCGTTCCTTTGACAGAACGCCACGCTAATTGTTTAGTGATTTAAAATCCAGCTTTTAACGGGCTTTAACCACTCGTCTCTCGGGAGATAGAAAGCGCCGTGTTCTTTTCCAGTTGAAATAGAAAGCTCTGTAAAGCTTTTGAGGTTTGTTGAGCGGGCTTTCACAAAATCGCAAGAACCTACTTGATCTGAGGTTTCGTAAACAGACAACACCTTGCCGTAGAGCTGAATTTCGGTTTTACTTTTGATAAGCCCAGCGCAGCCAGCTAGTACCACGTAGTGAATGGCATCATTTTTTAATGCATCACTTGCCATTATCGTTAATGCACCACCGCGAGAAAACCCCACGAGCGTAATGTTGCTGGCGCTGACGCCTGCATCCAGTAAATTGCGGACCTTACTAACCAAGGTTTTTGTATACGTTTCTGGTGCGACGCCTTTAGGTCGGTGCTCAGCAATTAGCGTATAGGCATCGTCGCTTAATGCTTGTTTGATGGCTGGAAAGTCATATTTACCCCAGCGCTTATGAATAGGTGTTTCATTATCACCTTCAACGATATAGCCATGAGAGTAAAAAACGTATTTGGCGGATGGATTAATCTGCTCTGGTACATCTGGGTAAACTGCTGTTGCTGAGGCGATTGATGCCACGCAAGCAGCTAAGGTGGAGCATACAGCACGTAGTAAAGGATTCATTTTTGAGTCTTTTTAGTTGATGTAGCGAGATGGTAGCCAAGCTTTGATAAAAGAAGCAAGCGTAGCGCGATGGGTTATTTTGTATGAGAGAGTTATGAGAACGAGTTTATTTTGTGAGATCCGACTCATTTTGTGGGGGCTGGCTCATTGTGTGGAAGCGAGTTCACCTCGCGATCTTTTTACTGCTCGCCGCGTAAAGCGGCTCCGACGTTTCAGCTTATGCTGTCGAGATAAATCTCGACCTACAAAACGCGTTAGTGGGAACGAGTTGACCTCGCAATCTTTATATCATTTGCCGCTTCAGGCTTACGCCATTGCCAGCTCGCTCTTATCACCCATCCAGCGCCAGATAATCGGGTCAACAATATCGCTGTGGTTTTTTAGCACGGTAAAAGCGAGGCTTCTCACTTGTGGTAATAAATGTTTATCACGACTAAGATCGGCAATTTTTAACTCTGCCAATCCAGTTTGTTTTGTACCAAGCACTTCACCCGGGCCGCGGATCTCAAGGTCGCGCTCAGCGATGACAAATCCGTCGTTACTTTCTCTAAGCACCCCCAAACGCTTTTGCGCAGTGACCGACAGTGGCGCATGGTAAAGCAGTAAACAATGTGATGCGATTTGTCCGCGACCAACACGGCCGCGTAATTGGTGAAGCTGCGCCAGACCCAAACGCTCAGGGTTTTCAATGATGATAAGGCTAGCATTGGGTACATCCACGCCAACTTCAATCACGGTTGTGGCAACCAGCACATGGGTATGACCTTGTTTAAACTCGTCCATGATGGTCTGCTTTTCTTGGGCTTTCATACGGCCATGTACCAGCGCAATATTAAGTTCAGGCAAGGCTTCGGCAAGTGCTTTGGCGGTGTCTTCTGCGGCTTGGCATTGTAGCGCCTCCGACTCATCTATAAGCGTACATACCCAGTAAACTTGACGCTTATCTTCAACACAGGCCTTTTGTACTTTTTTGATCACTTCATTGCGTCTGGTGTCTGGCACGGCGACGGTTGTGATTGGTGTTCTGCCCGGTGGTAGCTCGTCGATAATTGAGGTTTCAAGATCTGCATAGGCCGTCATTGCCAAGGTTCTCGGGATTGGGGTTGCAGTCATCACCAGCTGATGCGGATAGCAATCGCCAAACTTTCCCTTTTCTCTTAGCGCTAGGCGCTGATGCACACCAAAACGATGTTGTTCGTCGATGATGATAAGCGCAAGGTTAGAAAACTGTACTTGCTCTTGGAATAACGCATGGGTGCCGACCACCATCTGTGCTTGCCCTGAAGCAATACGCTCAAGCGCATGAGTGCGTTCCTTACCTTTGGTTTTACCACCCAGCCATACGGTTTCTATACCCATAGGTTCAAACCAATTAAGGAAGTTGATGCCGTGTTGTTCGGATAGGATCTCAGTGGGTGCCATCAGTGCTACTTGGTAACCCTGTGCGATAGCCGTTAACGCGCTAAGCGCTGCCACAAGCGTTTTTCCTGAGCCAACATCCCCTTGCACCAATCGCATCATGGGGTAGGGATGTTGTAAATCACCTTTGATCTCTGCCACTACTCGACTTTGGGCATTGGTGGGGGCAAATGGCAAGGCCGACAAAAACTGGGCTTCAAGTGGATTGGTGGGCACTAGTGCAACCGCTTTTACCGCTTGGCCTTTTTGCCTAAGCTTAAGCAAGCTGAGGTTTTGCGCCAATAACTCTTCAAACGCCAAACGTGCTTGCGCGGGATGTTGCCCTAGCTCTAATTGCGCTAAATCCACTTCCTGTGGTGGACGGTGCAGTAATAACAGCGCCTCTTTTACGCTTTGCTGCGATGGCCGATATTGCGCTGGTAAATAGTCTGGTACATCATATTTGCGCAGTAACTCAACGGCTTGATCGGCAATTGCCCGAATGCTCAGTTGCTTTAATCCTTCGGTGGTAGGATACACTGGGGTAAGCGTCGCAAGACTCGGATCGCTCGGTGCAGAGCGCGTCTCTTTGATGCTGTATTCTGGATGCGCCATTTCAAAGCCATAGTGACCACGGCGAACCTCACCAAAACAGCGGATCACTTTGCCCGCTTGCATGGCATTTTTTTGTGCCGCATTAAAGTTGAAAAAGCGCAGCGCGATCCGCCCCGTCCCATCATTAACATAACACACCAACATGCGGCGTTTGCCTTGCGTGATTTCGCTGCGTTCAATCTCGGCTTCAATACTGACATGGCTATGCGCTTGCAGCTCGCAGATAGGATAGGTACGCGCACGGTCTTCGTAGCGTAGCGGAAGGTGAAATAACATGTCTTGCACCGATTGAATGCCAAGTTTGGCCAAACGCTCGGCCGCTTTTGGGCCTACGCCCTTTAATTCGGTGATTGGATAAGTGGCCAAATTTGGTGTCGACATGCTAATCCTCTAGCGCGATCCGCGTTATTTATTTCTTCTGCGTAAACTTAAGAATGTCCCAAAAAGCGTCGTCTGCAACGATTTCACCGTGCTCATCAAGTGCCGGGTAAGGTAGCCCTTTTTCGCGACAGCGGGTTGCAATGATTGGGTGACATCCTTCAAATAGTAACTTATGTTTTACCACAGGATCCATCATATCTGTACGTTTGTACAGTCCTGCTGCATCTCTTTGGCGCTGCGCCTCGTATAAAATAAGCGCTGCAGCAACAGACACATTGAGTGATTGCACCATACCTTGCATTGGGATCACGATGTGTTGATCAGCATGCTCAAGTGCGCGCTCTGAGATCCCTAAACGCTCTTGACCCACTACAATAGCGGTAGGTTTGGTGTAATCAATTTCACGAAAATCAACGGCGCTATCGCTCAGGTTGGTTGCTAATAATTGTACACCTGGGTTTTGTTCACGGATTGTCGCAACAGCTTGGTCGATATGCTCATGCATATGGGTTTCAACCCAATTTTTGCTGCCGCCAGAGGTATTGTTTGTTAACCGTCTTTGATCTTGTGGCCATACTGCGTGTACGTGGTGACAGCCAACCGCGTCTGCGGTACGCACAATCGCTGACAGGTTATGGTGCTTATGTACTTCATCTAGGCACACTGTGAGGTCGGTTTGGCGTCTATCTAATACGCTTTTTACACGATGGAATCTATTCTCGGCCATCTACTTACTACTCTAATCAAAAAATTCCCGCGATTATAACAAAAAAGAAGCTAGGGCATAACGGTGCGCTGAATTGGGTTTTGCAGCGAGATTAGTGTTTCGGTTGACTGGATAGACTCAATGGTTTGCACTTTATTGATTAGCACATCTTGAAGGTGGTCGATGGAGCGTGCCATCACCTTGATAAAAATGCTGTAATTGCCCGTGGTGTAGTAGGCCTCAACAACTTCTTCAAATTCTTTTAAACGTGCAATGGCTCCCGGGTAGTCGCCAGCATGTTTTAAGTTTATTCCGATAAAACAGCAGACATCATAACCAAGTCGTTTGGCATTAATGCTCACTTGAGTCCCTTCAATGATCCCCGCTTGCTTCATTTTTTCTACCCGAACATGGATGGTACCGGCGCTAACAGCAAATCTTTTTGCTAATTCCGCGTAGGGCGTTCGTGCATTTTCTTTTAAAGCGTGAAGGATGGATCTATCCAGATTGTCGATCTCATAATTTTCCATGTAAATATCCATTAACAATTATCGTTTATATAAAATTTATAGCATATTTTTGATGAAAATAATTATGTAAAGGTGTTTTTGTTACGGGTTATTGATGTTTGTGTCGATTTCTTTAAATATAGACTCAACAAAACGACAAATTCGGGAATGAGGACCTAACCATGTTGAGCAAGTATCAAGAGACACAAAAACAGATAGCACGAGTAAAACAAGTATTTTCAGCACAGCTAACCGAGCAATTGGGTTTAGTTGAAGTACAAGCGCCTATCTTGGCGCGTTTGGGCGACGGTATTCAAGACAACCTAAGTGGCCACGAGCAGGCGGTACAGGTAAAAGTGAAAACGCTACCGGATGCGCAGTTTGAGGTAGTGCATTCACTTGCTAAGTGGAAGCGTAAAACACTAGGCGATTATGGTTTTGCTAAAGGCGAAGGCCTCTATACGCACATGAAAGCACTACGCCCTGACGAAGATAAGCTATCGCCAATCCATTCTGTCTATGTGGATCAGTGGGACTGGGAAAAGGTGATTTGCGAAAACAGTGAGCGTTCGCTGGCAAAATTAAAAGAAACGGTAGAAACCCTTTATCGCTCAGTTAAAGCAACTGAAAAAGTGGTTGAGGATGAGTTTGGTATTGCGGCATTCCTTCCTGAGAAAATTACGTTTGTGCACAGTGAAGAATTACGCACTATGTATCCAGATTTCACAGCCAAGCAACGTGAAAAAGCGATTGCTCAAGAATATGGCGCGGTATTTTTAATTGGTATTGGTGGTGAGCTTGGTGACGGTAAGATTCATGACGTTCGCGCGCCGGATTATGACGATTGGTCAACGCCAACGTGCGACAAATATCAAGGGCTGAATGGTGATATTTTGGTCTGGAACCCAGTGCTAGAAGACGCATTTGAAATCTCGTCAATGGGCATTCGTGTTTGTCCTGATTCGCTTGCAAGACAGCTTAAATTAACCGATGACGAAGCACGCTTGAGCTTAGATTGGCACCAACAGTTAGTTGCGGGTGAATTACCACAAACCATTGGGGGTGGTATTGGCCAATCGCGTTTAGTGATGTTGTTGTTGCAAAAGCAGCACATTGGCCAAGTGCAAGTGGGTGTATGGCCTGAAGAAGTACGTAGCAGCGTAGCTGATTTGCTTTAAACAGATCGCGAGGTGAACTCGCTCCTACGGGGTGAATGCATTGGTAGGCGCTGCTTTACGCGGCGAGCAGTGAAAAGATCGCGAGGTGAACTCGCTCCTACGGGGTGAATGCATTGGTAGGCGCTGCTTTACGCGGCGAGCAGTTAAAAGATCGTGAGGTGAACTCGCTCCTACTGGGCGAATACCTTGGTAGGTGCCGCTTTACGCGGCGAGTGGTTAAAAGATCGCGAGGTGAACTCGCTCCTACGGGGTGAATGCCTTGGTAGGAGATGCTTTACGTGGCGAGCAGTTAAAAGATTGCGCGGTGAACTCGCTCCTACTGGGCGAATACCTTGGTAGGAGCTGCTGCTTTTCGCGGCAAAATAACATTCTGTTTTAGAGGAATAAATTTAGCACAGTGATAGGTTTCTGGGTTACTCACAACGCTGAATTTATTCCTCGATTTTTCCTTATTCTCATCCCTAGTGTATTCTTATACGTTACTCGGTATAATGCCCGCTTTTAGCTCTGCGGCAGACTTGAGTAAACCAATACCACTCGGCCGGTACTAATTGTTGAGAATGACTATGACATCACCTACACGCGGTAATCTGTTTATCCTTTCTGCGCCTTCTGGTGCGGGTAAATCAAGTTTAATCAAAGCGTTATTGGAAAAGCACGACGATATTAAAGTGTCGGTGTCTCACACTACGCGCGCTCCTCGTCCAGGCGAAGAAAACGGCGTACATTACCATTTTGTCTCGGTTGATGAATTTAAGCAGCTGATCGATAAAGGCGATTTCTTTGAGTGGGCGCAAGTATTCGAAAATTACTACGGCACTTCAAAACAAGCGATAGAAGATCAGCTTGCCGCCGGTATTGATGTGTTTTTAGATATCGATTGGCAGGGTGCGCGTCAGGTGCGTGAGTTGATGCCTGAAGTAAAGACTATCTTTATTTTACCTCCTTCAACTGCGGAGCTAGAAAAGCGCTTAAATGGTCGTGGTCAAGACTCTCAAGAAGTAATTGCAGGTCGCATGGCTGAAGCGAAATCAGAAAGCTCACACTATAACGAGTTTGACTATATTCTTGTCAATGATGACTTTGAGCAAACACGCGGTGAACTTGAACATATTGTTATTGCCGCAAGACTTGAGCAACAAGCACAGTCTATCCGTCATCAAGCGCTTATCGCTGACTTGCTAAAATAATTACTTTTTAACCATCAATACTTGGCGAAAGGCTAGACATACAGTAAACTAGCCTTTTGCATAATGAACTGAATTTGGAGTGCTTCGATGGCTCGCGTAACTGTAGAAGATGCAGTAGATAAAATTGGTAACCGCTTTGACTTGATTTTAGTAGCAGCGCGTCGCGCTCGCCAAATTTCTGTAGGCGGTAAAGATCCTATGGTTGATGCTGAAAACGACAAGCCAACCGTAATCGCGCTACGTGAAATTGAGCAAGGTTTTGTAACCACTGACTCGCTTGATATTATCGACCGTGAAGAGCAGCAACACCAAGAAGCTGCAGAGCTTGCTGCAGTAGCTGCAATCGTTGGTGGCAATCGCTAATCCAACCACTGTCTAGATTCAATAATGCCAGCTTTTTTGCTGGCATTATTGTTTTATACCAATTGGTATTAATCGCCAGCAAATTACACAACGCGTAACGCCTTTAACTTCCTAACTAGTGGCATAAATTGTTCATTGGCATTGCTGGTGTTTCATCGTATATTCTTAAGTAACTAGCTTGTAACCCGTTTTATACTCGCCGAGTATAGCTTCTCTGAAACATTGGAGTGTGAATGTATCTGTTTGAAGGCCTCAAAAAGAAAATCTCAGAATATTTGTCACCAGAAGACGTCGATTTGGTGCAAAAAGCCTATGTCGTGGCCCGTGAGGCACACGAGGGACAGACGCGCTCTAGCGGTGAGCCCTATATCACTCACCCAGTAGAAGTAACCCAGATCCTTGCGAGCATGAGGCTTGACCATGAAACACTCATGGCTGCGCTTATGCACGATGTTATTGAAGACACTGACTTTAGCCAAGACGATTTAGCGGAGATCTTTGGCGATACGGTCGCTGAGTTGGTGGAAGGGGTGTCAAAGCTCGATAAACTGAGCTTCAAAGATAAAAAAGAATTCCAAGCCGAAAACTATCGCAAGATGATCATGGCGATGACGCAGGATATTCGTGTCATCCTTATTAAACTTGCAGACCGAACGCACAATATGCGAACGCTAGGCGCTTTGCGTCCTGATAAGCGCCGTCGAATTGCCCGCGAAACATTAGAGATTTATGCACCAATTGCAAACCGCCTTGGTATTCATGATATTAAAAATGAGTTAGAAGATCTCGGGTTTCAGGCGTTATATCCAATGCGCTATCGTGCGTTACGTTCAGAAGTCGCCAAAGCACGTGGTAATCGTAAAGAAGTGATCAGCAATATTCAGTCTGAGATTGAATCTAGATTGGAAGAAGCGGGTATTCAAGGCTCTGTAAAAGGCCGTGAAAAGCACTTATACAGTATTTACCGCAAGATGTTGAATAAAGAGTTAATGTTTAACGAGGTGATGGACATTTACGCCTTTAGGATCAATGTCGACAACCTGGATACTTGCTACCGTGTGCTAGGCGTTGCACATAATTTATATAAGCCAATTGAAACTCGCTTTAAAGACTATATTGCCGTACCGAAAACCAACGGTTACCAGTCGCTTCATACGTCGCTGGTAGGCCCGCACGGTATTCCGGTAGAAATCCAAATTCGTACTCATGATATGGATCATATGGCGGATAAAGGGGTAGCAGCGCACTGGATGTATAAAAAGTCAGGTGATAATGCCGGCCATACCGCGCAGCAGCGTGCGCGTCAGTGGATGCAAAGCTTGCTTGAGCTACAGCAAAGTGCAGGCTCGTCTTTTGAATTTGTGGAAAACGTTAAAACCGAATTATTCCCAGAAGAAATTTACGTCTTTACGCCAGATGGCCGCATTGTTGAGTTACCAATGGGGGCGACGGCGGTTGACTTTGCCTATGCCGTGCATACCGATGTGGGTAATACCTGTGTAGGTGCTCGTGTAAACCGTAAGCCTTATCCATTGAGTAAAGCGTTGGATACTGGTCAAACTGTCGAGGTTATTACTAGCTCAGGTGCACACCCTAACGCTACTTGGCTGAACTTTGTGGTAACGGGTAAAGCACGCCTTGGGATCCGCAATTACCTCAAGAGCCAACAAGAAGAAGAAGCGATCCAACTAGGCCGTCGTTTGCTCGACTCGGCATTGGGTGAGTATAAGCTAGATGATATTGCTCAAGAGCAAATCGACAACGTACTTGAAGAGCATAACCTCAATACCTTGTTGGAGCTGCTGGTTGAGATTGGCTGTGGCAATATCATGAGCGTATTGATAGCGAAGCGTTTACTGCAAGATGATAATGCGGTAGAAGATATTGCTAAACGTGCTAAAGCCGCGATAATCGGAACAGAAGGCATGTTGGTAACCTATGCTAAATGTTGTCGTCCTGTGCCGGGTGACGCTATCACAGCATATATGAGCCAAGGCAAAGGCCTAATGGTTCACCGCCAAGAATGTAAAAATATTAAGGGTTGGCGCAACGAGCGTTCGAAGTACTTCGTCGTGAAGTGGGAAGACAACCCAGAGAAAGAATATATAGCAGCGCTGCGTGTGGAAATTATTAACCACCAAGGTGCGTTGGCTAAATTAACCAATGTGGTTGCGACGACTCAAGCTAATATTGTCGAAATCGCAACGGACGAAAAAGAAAGTAATTTATACGTGATTGATTTAGGTATTACCGTGAAAAACCGAATTCATGTTGCTGATATTATGCGCCGAATTCGAGTGATGCCAGATGTACAACGCGTGTATCGTAAAAAATAAAGGAACATTAATGAACAAAGCTATTATTTCAACAGATAAAGCGCCAGCAGCAATTGGCACATACAACCAAGCGGTAAAAGTTGGTACTGCGGTCTATTTATCTGGCCAAATTCCATTGGTACCAGAGACAATGGAATTTATTTCTGAAGATTTTGCAGAGCAAACGCACCAAGTGTTCAAAAACCTTATCGCAGTATGTGAAGAGGCTGGTGGCGAGTTACAAGATATGGTTAAGGTTAATATCTTCCTAACTGATTTGAGTAACTTTGCAACGGTCAACGAGATCATGGCTCAGTATTTTAGAAAGCCATACCCAGCTCGTGCTGCAATTGGTGTAAAAGAACTACCAAAAGGCGCACAGGTTGAGATTGACGGTATTATGGAGTTGCCTTCAACTAACTAACCTCAGGTTAACTAATTGTTAGATATATCTCTTCGCTCCAGTGTCAATCGCTGGAGCGGCTTTTCAAAAAGCCAACACAGTCCATTCATTTTCCCCTCGCTTTACAATTACAGGAAGTCCCATGACCGCAGCCAGCGCACTTACTAGCCGTGCATTGAAATTAAAAGCAAGTACTGCTGATCTTCATGACTGTATAGATAACAGCATTATGGCAAAAGACCCGTTTGCCAGCATTGAGCGTTATCTCCAGTTTTTAACCCTTCAATACCTGTTTCTTAAAGATGTCGCTGCATTATATGAGCACCGTGAACTCTCTATGCATATTGACGATCTCAAATCGCGCCGACGGCTTGGGTTGTTGGAGCAGGACTTTGCTGACTTACAGCACACATTACCTGTGCCGTCTTTGTCGCCGTTTATCACAACTTCAACTGAATTTGCCACTGCTTTGGGAGCGCTTTATGTCGTTGAAGGCTCTAAGGTCGGGGCCGCGATGCTTGGGCGTCAAGTGCAGGCGCGTTTGCCCGTCACAGGTGAATATGGCGCGCGTTACTTAGCAGGCCCCGGTGCCGGGCGCGGCAGTGCGTGGCGTCACTTAATTCAATTTATCGATACGGTTGAGTTAACCTGTGCACAAGAAGATGCATTGATCACCGGCGCTCGTCAGGCCTTTATGCGTTTTCAGCAGTATCAAGCAGAGGTCTATGCTTAGGTAAGTGAGATGATTTTTTAGCGGCTGAGAGTGCCAATCAAGCTTGATTGGCACTCTTTTTTATTGATTTATGAGGTTTAGAGCTCAAATGGCGCGACGCCTCTGGCTTCCATCATATAACCTGTTTGCGCGATGTCGCCCTTCCAAGTAGAAACCTTAATCGTGCCACTGACTGTGATTGCATCATATAGGCTCTCAATCGGAACACCACCTTTTATTTTGACATGAACGATTTGATTTGGCGGCGGCGGCGGCACGTGAATACAAGCGCCAAAGTAGGGAACCAACAAAAATTCTGTGATCACTTCACTGTCACCTTCAAGTGGCACAACAAAGCCGGGTAAGCTGACTAGTTGACCATCTAACTCTTTGACGACTGGGGCATCTAAATCAGGTTGCACCCAATTTTGTTCGGCGCCATCATGGCTTGCTGCGTCTTGATTGCTGATCTGGACATGCCCTTTTGGAATTAAATCTTCCCAGAATATCTCTTTAGGTGGTGCCGCATTTGCGATACCACTGAATACCATCGCAGTGATGAATGCAATGAAGTAAAAAACGTGAGTTCGTGCGGTTAACTGCATCTTGATCCTCTTAGGTTTTAATTTGCATGCCATCGGCAAGCGAGTAAAAATAAGCACGGGCGGCAGGAATGGCGCCGATCAAAGTACCTGCGCCTATAATAACGCTTAGTAGCGTGAGTTCATAGGTTGAGAGCGCTGAGATACTGAGGACTACGCCAAATTGACTTTGTAGGCCGGATTGAGCAGCAATGAGCAAGGCATAAAAAAGCGCTACACCGAAAGCACATCCTAACACGGTGATAAAAATCGCTTCGCTAATGAGAAGTGTAAAAATATGCCAAGGCCGCGCACCAACGGAGCGTAGGATAGCGAGTTCTCGGCGCCTTTGATTCAACGTGGCGAGCAATGAGGTTAACATGCCAAGCAAGCTTATCAACACCACAGCAAGGGTAATGAGAAGCAAGATTTTTTCGACAATATCTAGCATTTCCCACAATTCTCTCAATGTCACCCCCGGCATGATTGCCAGTAAAGGCTCTCCTTTATATTGATTAATATTTCTGCGCACCTGCAGGGTATAAAGTGGTGACTCAAAACCAAGTAAAAATGCAGTGATTTGCTTTGTTGAACCGATTAAATCACCGGGCTTAGAGTCGAGGTTGTGAAGTAGGGCACTATTGTTTTTACTGTCATGCTCATGCTCATGCTCATGCTCATGCTCATGCTCATGCTCATGCTCATGCTCGTGGTGCGTTTTTTGTGCAACCATTCGAGATGGCTTGTTGTGCCCTGTGCTATGCATGCTCTCTATGGCACTTAACGGCACATGTAGTGTTTTATCCACCGGCGTTCCCGTGGCTGCCAAAATGCCAGAAATAACCAGCGGATTATCATCATGATGATGGAAACTGGTATTGCCCATACCGTGAGAAATGACGATTTTTTGCCCTAGCTGATAACCCAGCTTTTTTGCGACCATAGCCCCAAGCACCACTTCTTGGCCATTGTGAAATGGTCGACCAGCGGCAAAGGTGAGGTGCTGCTTTTTAGCGTATTGATAATGGCTGAAGTAACTTGCATCTGTACCCAGCACAGCAAAGCCTTTGTGGCTATCGCCTAAGCTAATGGGAATACTCCACGCAACGCCGCGCTGTGCCTTGATATACTCGTAACTTTGCCATTGTACGGCATTATTGGCGTGACCAATTCTAAATACGCTTGAAAGCAAAAGCTGAATATCACCAGTACGTGCGCCGACAATCAAGTCAGTACCAGAAATAGTATTCGCAAAGCTGGATTTTGCGTCTTGACGTACACGCTCAACCGACAGCAGTAACATGACACTAATTGCAATGGTTACTAGCGTTAGGGCGACGCTGGCTTTTCGGTTTAGCGTACTTTTCCACGCAAGTTTGATTAGCATAGCGATGCTCCTTGTTGTAAATCAGGCAAGCTTATTTGCCTATCAAATAACGGCGCTAAGCTTTTATCGTGACTGACAAAGAGAATAGATGCACTGTAAACCGCGGCTTGGCTAAAGAGTAATTTAATAAAGCCATCACGGCTGTCGGCATCGAGGGCTGAGGTTGGCTCATCGGCAATAATGATTTCGGGCCTGCCAATAAATGCACGAGCGGCGGCTACGCGCTGCTGTTGGCCAATACTTAACTCCGCGACACTGCGCTGCTGAGTGTGCTCGTCTATACCAAGATCACAGAGCAGAATCTTGGCTTCTTGCTCAAGCGATTTATTCTGTGAGGAAATGTTTTGCCTGCGCTTTTTGGAAAATTCGCAGCCAAGGGTAACGTTTTCAATAGGCGACAAATAGGGCAACAAATTAAAATTCTGAAAAATAGTACCTATATGGTCGGCTCTACACTTATCTCGTTGGCCACGGCTCAGTGCGCTCGCGTTTGTACCTGCAATTTCAATTACTCCCTGCTGGCAATCCAAGGTGCCGGCAATCAATCCAAGCAAAGTCGATTTACCGCTGCCGCTTGGACCATGTAAAAACACGTGTTCACCTCGGGCGATATGTAGCTTAGGTATGGTTAGCACTGGGGTGCTCGACTTAGGCCATGTAAACTGTAATTGAGATATCGTAAGCATAACGCCTCAACGCTGGTAAATAATATTGTGATGGTATAACAAGAATGACTAAAGCAAAACCAAGTTAAGCTCAACAACAAGCGTGTAAGTTAAATTGTGATTTTTGTTCAGCTCGACTATTATAGCGACCCTAACCCCCTCATTATTTTGTGCCCTTTAGCAAGGCGCATCCTGTCATTGGAGTAACAATGAGTAGCTACAAAGTTTTAGACGTTAATGACGATCTTCCAATTCGCACTAAAGGTGCGGTTCACAGTGGTAAAGTACGTTCAGTTTATTGGTTAACCGACGCCGACAGTGCACGTTTAATTGAAGAAAAAGGCTATCAAGTCCCGGTTGGTACAGAGCTGGCAATTATGGTCATTTCAGACCGTATTTCAGCGTTTGATTGTATTTGGCAAGGTGAAAATGGTCTTAACGGTGTACCTGGTAAGGGTATTGCGCTTAACAGCGTTGCTTCACATTGGTTTTCACTTTTTGATAAAGCTGGCCTTGCAGGTAATCACATTGTTGATATTCCACATCCTTATGTTTGGATTGTGCGTAAAGCCAGTACGGTAAGAGTTGAAGCGATTGCGCGTCAATATATTACCGGCAGTATGTGGCGCGATTACGCAAAGGGCGTAAGGGAGTTTTGTGGCTTGCAATTACCAGAAGGTTTAGAGGCCAATCAAAAACTAGATGATGTCTTAATCACACCATCAACCAAAGGGATCATCAAAGGTTTAGCAGACGTACCAGAAGTGGATGACGTAAACATCTCTCGTAAAAACATCGAAGATAACCTTGCAGCGTTCAACTTTAAATCTGCGGCAGATGTGGATAAGTACGAGCAGTTGCTAACCGAGGGCTTTGCCCTGATCAGTAAAGAGCTTGAGAAGCTTGATCAGATCTTTGTTGATACTAAATTTGAGTTTGGTTACGTTGAAGATAAAGACGGCCAAGAGCGCCTAATTTACATTGATGAAGTGGGTACGCCTGACTCGTCACGTATTTGGGATGGCCCTGCTTATCGCGATAGTAAGATCGTTGAAAACTCAAAAGAAGGTTTCCGCCAGCTATTGATAAACAATGTACCAGATAGCGATGTGCTGCTTAATAAAGATCGCATGCCTGAGCGAGAAGCGCTTGCTCGCGATTATCTTTTGCCAGAAGCTGTGATGATGTCGGTAAGCGAAACTTACGTTGGGATCGCAAGTAAAATCGTTGGTCGTGAACTAACGATCCCTGCTGATCCTCGCCAAGAAGTTATTGATATTCTTGATAAGCAGTACGGTTTAATAGATTAATTATTTTTCAATTGCCCTGATAGACAAGTTTATTAGGGCAATTTCCTCAATTCACTTGCTTTTCATTGCAAGGTCTCTTTTACTTAACCTAATTGTTGCAAAAAAATAGAGTCAGATATGCGAACGTCTGTTCTACTCCTACTAAGTTTTTGTTTTTTATTCCTTTTAGATTCAAATTGCGCAAATGCCGGGCAATTAACAGTGCTAGATGGCAGCGGCAAGCCCTTGCAGCATGCCGTTGTTGAATTGACGGACGAGCCTGTCGAGTCAGCAGCAAAAGCAGTGGCGGTTATGGATCAAATCAATAAACAGTTTGTTCCTTTCATTCTTACCATCCAAAAAGGACAATTGGTTAATTTTCCCAATAGCGATGATATCCGTCATCACGTTTATTCGTTTTCTGCGGTAAAACCTTTTGAGCTAAAGCTATACGCTGGCACGCCAAATCAACCGCTTAAGTTTGAAAACGCTGGTGTAGTGGTGTTAGGTTGTAACATTCACGACTCTATGGTGGGCTATATTTACATTGCAGATGACAAGCAAGTATTGGTATCTGATGCGAATGGATTAGTAACTTTGCCGAATTCTACGAAACAAGTAACGGTATGGCATCCTTATCAAGATAATGACATAGATAGTCGGCAAACCGTGCAAATAGTGAACACAACGGCGCCAATGTCCGTAACAATAAAAACAACTTATCCAGCGCCGCGTAATACCTTTGGCGAGCGCTTTGGACAACATGAATGAATAACAGCTTTAAAAATAAAATAATTAGTCTCTGTATTTTGCTTATCCTTGTCACGGCGGGGATGAGCTTGGCAAGTTTTTGGTGGTCCACAAGTAAATTCAATGAAGCGCAAGTGCAAAGAAAAATTCAAGTGGCACAAAATGTTTATCAACAATATTTAAAAGCGCGAGAGCAGCTATTGGTTACCGCGGCGACTGTACTGACCGCTGACTTTGGCTTTAAACAGGCGGTCGCGACAAGAGACGCACAAACCATCAGTAGTGTGTTGCTTAATCACTCTCGCCGTATTGATGCCGACTTAATGCTGCTGCTGGATGTGAAAGGCGACCTGATCTCCGCAAACAGAGAAGGACTCGACTTCCCGAGCGATACCAGAACTTGGATGCAAGCGTTGCAAAGCCATACCGACCACTCAGCTTTTGTGGTGCTTAGTGAGCAGTTGTATCAAGTGATTATTTTGCCTGTGCGAGCACCTAGAACGATTGCATACTCAATTATTGGCTTTGAGGTTGGATCTGCTGTGGCGCTAGAGCTCAAAGAGCTGACAGGAATGGAAACTAGCTTTGTTGGTGCCGCTGATAACCTAAAAGCAAGCTCGCTGACTGCTCTTGCACTCGGTGGTGATTTATTTACTTTCTTAGCGGCGCAAAAAACGACACGGTGGCTTAGCCAGTATCCGGTATATGAAAGTGCTGAGGTGAGTTTACCTTCTCTTGAAAGTAACCCGGTGAGTTTGGTACTCAGTGCGGATTTAACTACTCAGTATCAAGAATTCGATAAAATGGTGTTGACCATTATTTTACTCTCCCTCGGTACTATCCTTATTGGTTTTATCACCAGTGGTATTGTTGCCAAGAATCTTACGACACCGCTTAGTAAGCTTACTGAGTTGGCAAAACGCTTTGCTAAAGGGGATTACTCAGCCAAACTGGAAGAGGCTCGACCGACCCAAGAAATTTGCCAGCTTGTTGACGCTTTTAATGATATGGGCGAAGACATTCAAGAGCGTGAAGAGCAGATCCGCTTTCAAGCCAGTCATGACCATTTAACTGGATTTTTTAATCGTAATGCGGCTTTGGATAAACTACATAGTATGCTCAGCAGTGGTGCAGAGTATTACTTTATTGCCATAGACATAAAGGGATTACGCCATATCAATGACAAGCTCGGCCCTCGGGTAGGAGATGATTGTATTAAAGCCGTGGCGAAACGGATAGCGGAGATCAATACAGCAGAAGGCGGATTGAATGTTAGGCTTGGCGGCGATGAGTTTTTAGTTGCACATCCAGCGAGTGTGTGTGCCGATCCGCAAAGTGCTGTGCTTGGTATTGTTGAATGTGCTGAGATGCTAAATCAAGGCCTGAGTAAGCCTTACACTGTGCAGGGATTAGATATTTCGCTTCACTTTAGTATCGGCGTAGTGCATTACCCCAAACAGGCACATACTCCCGAGGATGTCGTTCGCCGGGCTTTGATCGCAGTTGATACTGCAGCGCACGATGGTCATGATGTTTACTACTACCAATCAGGTGAAGATGAAGCCCATCTAGAGCGTCTGCAAATTATTGATGAACTAAAACACGCTATTGCCAACGATGATGGTCAGCTTTTTATGACCTATCAACCAAAGCTAAATATGAAAACCAATCGTATTGATAAGGTTGAGTCTCTTATTCGTTGGCAACGTAAAAATGGTGAATGGGTGTCACCCGAACTATTTATCGATCTTGCCGAGCAATCAGGTTTGATTGTTGAGTTAACTCAGTGGGTAGTAAAGACTGTGGTGTCACAAGTTGCTAATTGGGTACGCCAAGGTGAACGCATCAAGGCAGCTATTAATGTATCGGCACAAGACATCGCAGATAAAAACTTCTTGTCTCATCTTAAGACGCTACTAGATACACATAACGTCAAACCTGAGTTGATCACCATAGAGCTTACTGAGCGAGACATGATTGAGAATGAGGAAAAAGGCATTGCGGTTCTTCAAGCGCTCAAACAGCTTGGCGTGCAGGTCTCGCTTGATGATTATGGTGTGGGTCAAACTTCCCTTGGTCGATTAAAAATGTTGCCTATTGATGAGCTGAAGCTCGACAAGGTATTTATTTTAAAGCTCGCTCAATCGGAAAAAGACCAGTTTATTGTGCGCTCCACCATCACGCTTGGTCACCAACTTGGTTTTAGCGTGGTCGCGGAAGGCGTTGAAGACAAAGCATCGCTTGAGCTACTTGAGTCAATGCAGTGTGATTATGCACAAGGTTACTATCTAAGTAAGCCACTCAAAGCCGCAGACTTTGACCTGTGGTTGGGGAGGTATAATGAAGTGGGCTAATGTTTTTACCGTGTGCTTAATAGTGTGCGGACCAACTTACGCCGCAACAGGAAAGTTACTAGCGACTCCCGGGGTGTCACAGGTTGAGGGTAGTGCAGGTGGTGGCATTGTGCCGTGGGCGCAGCTTGCAGGATATGCTTCGGAAGATGAATGGGCGGCGAGCGGGTTTTGTAGCCGAGCTAGCCTGAAAGACTACCAGCTCGATGTGTGTGGCGTTCAAGCCAACTTATTCAACCGCGTAGAGTTAAGTTTCGCTCGACAAAACTTCGATGTGGATGCGCTTAATCTTGATATTGAGCAAGATATTGTCGGTGCCAAGGTGCGGCTATATGGCGATATCGTCTACAGTAAATATCCACAATTGAGCTTTGGTATTCAACATAAGTCTTTGGATGATGCTACGGTTGCCAATTTGCTCGGCGCTGAAGACGACTCAGGAACGGATTATTACTTAGCTGCAAGCAAACTGCATTTGGGCGCTGTAGGCGGTTATAACTGGTTCTGGAATATTACGATGAGACATTCTCGGGCTAATCAACTTGGCATACTAGGTTATGGTGGAGCTAACGACAGTGCGCCTTGGCAACTAGAAGCTAGCAGTGCAGTGTTTTTATCTAGGCATTGGGCTGTCGGTGCAGAATATCGCCAAAAATCCAACAACCTTGGACTTGGTGAATCAGATTGGAAAGATGTTTTTGTCGCTTGGATCCCGAATAAGTCAGTGAGTGTGACGGCGGCATGGCTAGACCTTGGCAAAATCGCAGGGCAGCCTTCTCAAACGGGTTGGTATCTATCTGTTACGGGGTACTTTTAAATGAAATGGCTATCACTAACGGCAATCTTGCTTTTCCTCGTGGCGTGTAGTGCTTCAACTCCACAAGCCTCCCTATATGAGCAAATAGGGGGCAACGCCGGCGCAGAAAAGCTAGTAGATGCGTTTATTAAACAGATTGGCAATGATGACGTTATTTTACCGTATTTTAGAGAGTCCAATGTTAGGCACTTTCGTGAAGGGTTTATTACTCATCTGTGCGATACCTTAGATGGCCCTTGTGATTATGAAGGTGATAGCATGGTGCAGATCCACACCGGCATGGCTATTAGTGAGTCTGACTTTAATCGAGTGGTTGATCTCTTGATCAACGCAATGAATGAGGTTGGGATTGCTCACTCTATACAAAATCAAGTTCTGGCCCGCCTAGCACCGATGCGAAGTGAAGTTATCAAGTTGTAGGCTCGATAGCAAAAAGCTTGCAGAGAGGTTTGTTTGTATTTTGTTAGTAAACTTGTCCTTGCAGATAAATTGTGTTGTTTATTGGAATTACTGTTCTTAATCCAAAAGAGTAAAGTATAAGCTGAATTTTGATGCTTAATTCTGTAATCTAATAGCCAAATTGTCGTAAAGTTCGTCACGGTTTTAGCAACAAATAAATGCCATAGTGGGTTACAGCTCAAACCGTGCTGATTAGAAAGAGAGCCAAGTTGAAAAAAGTTATCACATTTGGAACCTTTGATGTATTCCACGTTGGTCATGTCAATATTTTAGAGCGTGCGAAAGCACTGGGTGATTATCTCATTGTGGGGATCTCGTCGGATAAACTTAACTTTTCGAAAAAAGGTAGAAATCCAATATACTCAATAGCAGATCGCCTAAAAATCATTAGCTCATTGCGATTTGTAGATGAGGTGTTTGTGGAAGAATCTCTGGAGCTAAAAGCGCAATATATCAAAGACTTTGATGCCGATATTCTGGTGATGGGTGATGATTGGAAAGACAAGTTCGATATATATAAAGATATCTGTGATGTGGTTTACTTGGAGCGCACCCCATCAATTTCAACAACGGAAATAATAGAGGTCGTACGCAGACCCGAAGGAAAATAATAGCATGAAGCATGTGGTAGATAGGGAATGGCTCTTTGCAAACCTTGGCAAAGTGAAAGTATTGGATGCTGGTATTGTGAAACCGGGTCAGTCAGGCCCTTATAGCGCTCCTGCAATCATTCAAGGCGCGCTGCGCTTTGATATTAGTGGTGCGCTAGCTAATCCCCATGCTACATCACCCAATATGTGCTGCAGTCCAGCTCAATTTCAAGCAGAAATGCGACAGCTTGGTATCAACCAACATGATGTGTTAGTCGCTTACGATGATAAGGGCATGTTTAGCGCTGCCAGAGCTTGGTATATGCTCAAAATGATGGGTCATAAACAAGTGTATGTACTGGACGGCGGATTACCTGCTTGGTGTGAAAAACAATACCCTTTGAGTCAAGCGTACGCGCAAGTCCAACAAGCAGGAAACTTTGTCGCTGCATATGATGAAACAGCATTTGTTGATAAAGCGGCTGTGCTTAGTAATATTGACGCTGAACTGAGTTGCCTATTCGATGCTAGAGGTGCAAAGCGCTTTACTGGTGAAGAGCAAGAACCTCGTGCAGATATGCGCAGCGGTCATGTGCCTAAAAGTAAAAACCTGCCATACACGAGTTTGTTAAATGCCGATGGCTGCTTTAAACCACTCACTGAGCTTGAAGAGTTGTATAGCGACTTATCAAAGGACAAAACTAAGCCTCTGATATTCTCTTGTGGCTCAGGTGTTACAGCTTGTATTTTAGCGCTGGTGGCTGACGAGCTAGGTTATGAACATTTGACGGTATATGACGGCTCGTGGAGTGAATGGGGCGCAGATCCCGATGTGCCCGTGGAGACAAATTAATCCACTATTTAATGTGAAAAAGGTGCCAATGGCACCTTTTTCATTTGCGAAGCGAGCTATTTTCTCGCTTCAAAATAGATCACTTATGATAAGCAAGGCACGCTTCAACTTCATGCTTTGAGCCTAAGATAACACCGACGCGTTGGTGTATTTCTTCAGGTTGAATATCCAAAATTCGTTCACGACCTGTGTGGGCAATACCGCCAGCTTGCTCGATAAGCATCGCCATTGGATTGGCTTCGTAAAGTAGGCGAAGTTTAAATGGCTTGTTTGGATCTTTACGATCTTCTGGATAAGTGAATAGTCCGCCACGGCATAATACGCGGTGAACATCGCCAACCATTGCCGCTATCCAGCGCATATTGAAGTTTTTACCACGCGGTCCGGTTTCACCTTCAAGTAGATCGGCAATGTAGTTTTGCATTGCTGGGGTCCAGTGGCGTTGGTTTGAAGCGTTAATGGCAAACTCTTTGGTGTCTTCAGGAATGGCAGCAAAGTCTTGTGTGAGTAGGAAGCTACCGTGAGTTTTGTCCAGAGTAAACAAGCGAGTTCCTTTGCCTGTTGATAGCGCTAACATGGTTGATGGGCCATATAACACATAGCCCGCTGCAACTTGTTTATGACCTGGCTGCATAAAGATCGCAGGATCGCTAGGGTCTGAACCTTCAGGCGCTTCCATAATAGAGAAAATAGTACCGACTAGTGAATTAATGTCGGTATTGGATGAACCATCCAACGGATCGAAAGCGACAATATAGTTCGCTTTTGGATTGCCGGCGACGGTGTAATCTTCTTCTTCAGAAGCGATGGCTTTGACATAGCCAGATTCAAGCAAAATATCTTTCAATAGTTGATTTGAAAGTACATCGAGCTTCTTTTGCGTTTCACCTTGAATGTTCTCATCTAAGGTTGAGCCTAATACACCTGAAAGTGCACCTTGGCCAACACGGAACGATATTTCTTTACATGCCGCGAGAATAGTTCTGATTAAAGAAACCAACTCACGAGAACAACCATCTTCAATTAACACCGGAGGGAGTCTACGCATTTTTTAAATCCTGATCACCTTGTGTTTATGGCAATAAATAGTGTGAGAGGTGCCATAAACAGCGCTGTAATTCGTCTTGAAAGACTGTAAATTGTATACGATTTCATATACAACTGGGGTTAAGCCTCAAAACCATAAATAACAAAGAGCAGCCATGAGAAAAATAACGTGCTTCACTCAAACTGTATCCGCTTTGCTACTGTGTATGATAACCCAAGCACACGCAGCAATTAAGTCTATTGACGAATTTACTGCCAGTTTTAATCATCATCCCGGTTTTTACGCCTTCTATAGCGATGATTCGAGCGGCAAATTGTACTTAGACATCGACAAACTAGACGCCCCTTTCTTGTTACAGCATAGTTTACCTTATGGTGTAGGTTCGAATGATATCGGTTTAGACCGCGGTCAGCTAGGCGGTACGCACTTAGTTCAGTTTGAACGTTTTGGTGATAAGGTCATGCTGCGTGCTATCAACACTTATTATCGCGCAAGTGCGAATAATAAGGCCGAAAAGCAAAGTGTTAAAGAGGCTTTTGCTTCAAGCATTCTACACGGGTTCAGCGTGGTTGCAGAAGATAAAGACAGTGTGTTGATTGACTACACGCCTTATCTACTCAGCGATGTGCATGGTGTTTCTCGTACGTTGGCAAATCGTAATCAAGGTAGTTTTAGCTTAGACTCAAGCCGCAGCGCTGTGTTTATGTCGCGTTCAAAGGCATTTGTTAAAAACACAGAACTTGAAGCTGTGTTGACATTCAAAGGTACAAAGCCTGGTGAATATGTACGCCAGGTGAGTGCAGATCCTTATGCGCTTACGGTACATCAGCACCATTCTTTAATTGAGTTGCCTGACGATAACTACCAGCCACGTGCATTTCATCCGCAATCGGGTTATTGGAGTATCGAGCATAAGGACTACTCAGCACCGCTTGGACAGTCAATGTTTGTGCGTTATATCCCACGCCACCGTTTACAGAAAAAAGACCCAACTGCACAAGTCTCGGAGGCCGTAGAGCCAATTATTTACTATCTTGATCCTGGTGTACCTGAGCCTGTCAAAACTGCATTACTTGATGGTGCTAAATGGTGGGACCAAGCATTTGAAGCTGCAGGCTACAAAAATGCGTTTCAAGTCAAAGTACTTCCTGAAAATGCCGATCCTATGGATATTCGCTATAACGTGATCCAATGGGTGCATCGTGCTACTCGAGGGTGGTCATACGGCGCGTCGGTAATAGACCCACGTAGCGGTGAAATTTTAAAAGGTCACGTGACGCTAGGTTCGTTGCGTGTCCGTCAAGATATTCTTATCGCCGAAGCACTTTCTGCGCCATTTGTTGAGGGTAATGAGGTGACTGAGCGACTTCATGCTATGGCGCTAGACCGTATTCGTCAGTTGAGTGCACATGAAATTGGCCACACGTTGGGCATTGCACACAACTTCTCAGCGTCGGTAAAGGATCGCGCGTCAGTCATGGACTATCCTCATCCGCTGGTAGGATTTGAAAATGGCCAACTGGATATCACTAAGGGCTACGCAAAAGGCATGGGCGCGTGGGATACGCAAGTGATTAAATATGGTTACAGTGATTTCGGTGGTGCTGATGAAGCCACTGAGCTTGCAGCTATTCTTGCTGAGAATAAGGCGCAGGGGCTTGAATTTATCTCTGACTCTGATGCAAGAGCGCAGGGCGGAGCACACCCAACGGCGCACCTTTGGGATAACGGTGCGGATCCTGCTGCCGAATTACTGCGTGTGTTGGATGTGCGCAAGCAGGCGTTGAATAACTTTGGTATTCACAGCATTCAAAAAGGAGTTGCTCTGTCGCAGCTAGAGGAGAAACTGGTACCACTGTATCTTTTCCATCGTTATCAGGTTGAAGCCGCAGTAAAATTGATTGGCGGCGTGGATTACGACTATGAAGTTCGCGGTGACGAGGTAATAAAAGGGGCGAAAGTTGTGGCTAAAGAGGTGCAGCAAAATGCGGCCAATGCGCTTTTGAGTACGCTGTCACCTGCGGCGTTGACTATCCCTGACTCTATTTTGGCGTTAATACCTCCTAAGGCTTACGGTGAGTACAAAACTCGCGAAAGTATTAAAGGTCGAACTGGACTAACCCTAGATGCGATGGCATTACCAGAAGTCGCCGCACAGCATAGCCTTGACTTGCTGCTTAATCCACAGCGATTAAACCGCCTTGCACAGCAGCATGCACGTGATACTCAATATTTTGGTACACAGGCACTTTTAGAGGCTTTATATCAGCAGGTATTTGCCCAGTCAGGCAGCAAAAGTATGGCTCAAAAGCTACAGCAACGAGTGCAATACCTAAGTGCAACTCAGCTTGTAAAACTGAGTAACAACGATAAAGTCGCACCTGAAGTGCAGGCGCAGTTAAAGTTTTATTTAGCAAAAGTTGCGAAAGACTTTAATCAGTCGTCGGTATTTAGCGATGTTGCTTTTGAGCAAGCGTTTAAACATATGCTTGCACAGCAAATCAATCACTACTTAGATTCAGGAGAGTGGCCTGAAAGTTTTAAGGCGCTTGAAATGCCGCCAGGCTCACCAATTTAATCAAACTTGCACTTCGGAAATAGGGGCTCAGCAGCGCCCCTATTTTTATGCCTTCTTGACCATAGTATTGGTCGTAATGTGAGGAAAAGTTACGAGTTGACCAGCGATCGGAATTTCCATTGTGATATTTTGCGAATACTGCAGTTGCGTGAAGTTATCACTACCGTCAAGTGACTCAAGCCAATAGCTAATCGCGTAGCGGCTAACTTTTGCATGTTGTTGTTCAAAGCCAATATTCGTGACTGGGATCCCTGAATGCGCGGTATCGACCTCAAGTAGAATAAACTTCTTGGGAGGAGAAACTTCTAAGGCATTATTTAAAGGCTGGTTTGGATTGAGTGTAAAGTCAGGATTTAAGTTACCAACACTTTTGGTGGCGTATTGAGCCGTACTGATCCCATGGGGTAATCCCATAGGCAAAATATCACTTTGGCTCAGCATTGGGATCGTCGGGACACCAGTACCTGATTGAAAATGCCCACTGGCTAAAATGGAATTACCATGGGGAACTGACATTTGTTTTATAAAGTCATAAGTTTGAGTTGGCGCCACACTGTTTGGTACGGTTTCGTTGCCAAGCCCTGGATTTTCACCATTGCCATACGGGCCAAGTAATTGCTTTGCATCTGATAAATACAACAACGAACCATTTTCCGCATGGACTAGCTGATCTTTCGCTGGACCTTCTGCAAAATAAACTCTTTGTTCGTAAAATAAGGTATTAGCGACCTGGGTACCAAATCCTCCTCGATTTGGTGCGGTGCCATGGATGGCTGAGAAAGTAAGCTCTTCATAATAGGAGAAATTTTTAAGAATATAGCTGGCTTCTTGAGGTAGTGGCATTAAGCAGTAAGAAAATGGTTTGTCGGGGCCACCCAATCCTGAGTTGGCTAAGGGTTGGTTAGTCCAAGTGCCGACCAAACGTTGCAGTGGACCTAAGCTGGTGGTTGGAGCTGCTGGGCTGCTCTGGACTGGATCAATAAGTAACGGTTGCGATAGGTCTGGTGGTGTTGTTTCAGTCACGGTTATATCCTCGCTAAATTGCTTGCGAGCACCTCGACTAATTCTAGCTACTTTTGATTTGGCGCCCGCACTATGATCCCTGTCATGACCGCTCAGCGATGACGGGATCTTCAACCATCACTGCAATGCAGTTAGGTATAGTGCAGACTGTGAATATGGCAATTACATATCATTACAGCGATTTCATTGCCTGAACGTGAAGTGATGAACTCGCCAATCCGCTAAGCAAAGCAACTTTCTCTTATTAGCTGCTTAATAATATCCTGACTTGGCTGGATTTTTTCCATTGCTAAAAACTCGTTGGGTTGGTGTGCTTGATTAATCGAACCCGGTCCCATAACGATAGTTTCGCAACCTAGCTGCTGTAGAAATGGTGCTTCGGTACAATAGTTTACAGCAATTGCTTGTTGTCCTGACAGGCGCTCAGCCATTTTCACCAAAGCAGAATCCGTTGAGCCGGTAAAAGCCGGAATGGGTTCGTGCATATCTATAACCGAGACACTATTAAGATAATGTGTATTGATGGGTGCCATTGCTGCCGTGAGCATGGCTTGTAATTCTTTGATGCTCAGACCAGGCAAAGGGCGCATATCAATATGTAGTTCACAACAGCCACAAATACGGTTGGCATTGTCGCCACCATGAATGTGCCCAAGGTTTAAAGTTGGGTAAGGAATAGCAAAATGTGGCGTTGAATATTTATTCTTTAATTCTTCTCTTAACTTTAATAAATTTGCAATCACCTGATGCATGATTTCAATGGCATTTAAGCCGCGCTCTGGATCTGAGCTATGACCTGAGCGACCAACGATGCGGATGGCGGTCGTCATATGGCCTTTGTGGGTAAATACTGGCACCATATCGGTGGGTTCACCAATAATACAGCGCGCCGGCTTCAAGCTTGGATGTTTTGCGATTTCCTGAGCTCCAGCCATAGTGGTTTCTTCATCGGCGGTGGCTAAAATCATGATAGGAGCATTTTGCTGTAATTCATCAAGCTCTGAGATTGCATTCAATACGAAAGCAAAAAAGCCTTTCATATCAATACTTCCAAGACCATATAATTTATTATCTTGCTCGCTTAATTTAAAAGGATCAAATTGCCAGCGGCTATCGTCGAATGGCACGGTATCCGTGTGGCCGGCCAACATTAATCCACCATCGCCACTGCCTCGTCTTGCAATTAGGTTATATTTTCCTTTTGCATGTTCAAGCTCTGTTACTTCAACGATAAACCCTAACGTTTCGCACCACTGCGCGAGTAGATGGATCACATTCTGATTGCTCATGTTGAGACTTTCTTCTAATGCACTGATAGATGGCGCGGCGATCAGTTGCTGATACATTTCCATAAAAGCGGGTAATTTCATAAAAATTCCTAAAATACTTATTCAAAGTTCTTGCATAAAAATATAAAGATGTTTAGAGTGAATATCAATTCACTTTTTTAGCATAAATATATTTTGGAACAGCAATGCGACGATTTGACTTCAACAACTAGCAGAACCAATCCAAATCAAACTTTTTTAATCTTGAGAACACTATGTTGAAAGTATCTATAATCGGAGCGAGCGGCTACAGTGGCGCTGAGCTTGCTAAGCTGGTTGTCAAGCATCCTGCCTTCACACTTGCGCATTGCTTTGTATCTGAGCAAAGCTTAGACAAACACAAATTCATCAGCGATTTATATCCAGAATATTCGGGCTTGCTAGATATTGAGCTGCAACCCTTAAATGAGCAAGCTTTTTCGTTGATAGAGCAATCATCGGACTATGTGTGTTTATGCACGGATCACAAGGTTAGCGTAGAACTTGCACCGGTATTTTTACAGATGGGCAAACGGGTTTTTGACCTATCTGGAGGTTACCGTTTATCTTGCAATGAAGACTACGAAACTTACTACGGTTTTTCTCACCCACATCAAGACTGGTTAGCGCAAGCGCAATACGGGTTAGCTGAATGGTATGGCGATGCCATTAAAAAGGCAAAGTTAGTGGCGGTCGCGGGCTGCTATCCGACTGCGGCACTCAATGCACTTAAGCCATTACAACAAGCTGATCTGATAACAGAGCAGCCAGTTATCATCAATGCTGTTTCTGGTGTTACCGGCGCAGGAAGAAAAGCGAATGTCGCCACACACTTTTGCGAAGTATCTCTTGCACCATACGGTTTGTTTACGCACAGACATAGTCCAGAAATAGAAAAATACCTTGAACACCCAGTGTTGTTTACGCCGCATTTAGGGAGTTTTAAGCGTGGTATCTTGGAAACGATCTACGTCACTCTGAAAGAAAATGTCACACCAAATCAAGTCGATGCCGCTTACCAGGTGCTTGCCGATGAGCCGCTGATCAGGTTAAAGGGGAGTCAACTTCCATCAATCAAAGCCGTTGAAAATCAACCTTTTGTGGATATTGGTTGGCAGCAAAAGGGCAATCAACTGATCGTGGTTGTCGCGATTGATAACTTGCTTAAAGGGGCTGCAGGCCAAGCATTACAGTGTATGAACTTGGCGGCGGGACTTGAGCATTATCAAGGTTTAGGAGTATCAGCATGAGCAAACAAACTTGGGTGATAAAACTAGGTGGCGCGGTGTTGAATCAAGAGGGTGCAGCGCAAGCATTGTTTTCAGCTATCAAGCAAATTCAACAGGATGCACCACACAAGCAGTTTGTGATTGTTCATGGTGGCGGGGCGCTGGTTGATAAGTGGCTGACCGATGCCGGTTTTGCTACTGCAAAACATCAAGGATTGCGGATCAGTCCGCAAGAGCAAATGCCCTATATTGTTGGTGCACTTGCAGGCTGTGCTAACAAGCAACTGATGGCGGACGCCATTACCGCCACGCTCAAGCCCGTTGGGCTGTGCTTATATGATGCAGGGTTTACCACAACTCAAAAACTAAAAGCGCTTGGCCGTGTGGGTAGCTGTGAAGCGAGTGTAGGTGGCATGCTTGAAGCAGTGTTGGAGTTTGATAGGTTGCCTGTTGTTAGTTCAGTAGGTATTGGCGCTGACGGCCATTTATACAACGTGAATGCGGATGAAGCAGCAGCTGCTATCGCCAGTAAACTTGGTGCAGAACTTATTTTTATGACTGACGTTGAGGCGGTACTTGATGGCGATAAACAGCCATTAAATCAACTTAACGCGGAACAGATTTCAACGTTAATCGCGCAAAAGGTCATTCTGGGCGGGATGGAGGTCAAAGTTAAGACCAGTCTTCACGCTGCCCAACACTTACGACGAGGGGTGTACATCTCTAGCTGGCAAAAGCCAGAAAATTTAATTGCGTTGCTCAATGGTGAGCACGTAGGTACACAAATTCTGCCGTAGGAAAACATCATGACTAAACATTTTTTAACTGGTTTGGAATTAGACCAAACTAACGTTTTAAACTTATTAAAGCTTGCAAAAAATATTAAAAATCAACCGCAAGAATATAACCAAGCCTTAGCTGGCAAGTCGATTGTCACGTTATTCGAAAAGCCGAGCTTAAGAACGCGGCTATCGTTTGATATCGGTATCCACAAATTAGGCGGCCATGCTGTGTATTTAGATCAGCAAAATGGCGCAATGGGGGCGCGTGAATCCGTAAAAGATTTTGCGCTTAATATTTCGACTTGGGCCGATGGCCTTGTGGCTCGTGTAAATCATCATAGTACGCTTGAGACGCTCGCTGAGTTTTCGTCTGTGCCAGTTGTGAATAGCCTATGTGATTTATATCACCCTTGCCAAGCGTTGGCTGATTTTCTCACCTTATTTGAAACTTACGACGATGTCAGTCAGATCAAAATCGCTTATCTCGGTGAAGGCAACAACGTAACACATTCATTGATGTTGCTTGCGGCAACATTAGGTACTGATTTTGTGGCGGTTTGTCCTAAAGGTCATTCTCCAGATGCACAAATTGTAAAGCAAGCTGAACAAATTGCAGCGGTAAATGGTGCCTCAGTTCTGGTCAGTGATCGGGTAGAAGCGGCGGCTGGCGCCAATGTGCTCTACGCTGATACTTGGGTTTCGATGGGGAATAAAACGCCAATTGAACAGGTGAAAGACACCTTTATGCCATATCAAATCAACCAACAATTGGTTGAAGCGTGTGGCGCACAAACCATTTTGCACTGCCAGCCAGCACACCGTGAGTTTGAAATTACTTCCGAAGTGATGGACGGGCCAAAGTCAAAAATTATTCAACAAGCTGAAAACCGCATGCATGCCCAAAACGCATTGCTGGTATCGCTGTTAAACAAAGATTACGTTTGAGGTTAAAGAACATGAGCAAGATTAAAAAAGTGGTACTGGCTTACTCTGGTGGATTAGACACATCAGCGATTGTGCCATGGTTAAAAGAGAACTACGGTTGTGAAGTTGTCGCCTTTGTTGCCGATGTAGGTCAGGGTGAAGAAGAACTGGTTGGGGTTGAAGAAAAGGCAATCGCATCGGGTGCCTCTGAGTGCTATATCGTCGACTTAAAAGAAGAAATGGTTAGCGACTATATTTATCCAACCCTAAAAACTGGTGCTATCTATGAAGGGACATATTTACTGGGTACTTCAATGGCGCGTCCTATTATCGCCAAAGCACAAGTAGAAATCGCCCGTAAAGTTGGCGCGGATGCACTTTCTCATGGTTGTACAGGCAAGGGGAACGATCAGGTGCGTTTTGAATCTTGCTTCTCAGCGCTTGCGCCTGATCTTAAAGTGATTGCACCATGGCGTGAATGGTCGTTATCAAGTCGTGAATCGCTGCTTGACTATTTGGCCGAGCGTAATATCCCTTGTGCAGCCTCTGCTACTAAAATCTACAGTCGTGATGCCAATGCTTGGCATATTTCTCACGAAGGTGGTGAATTGGAAGACCCATGGAATGAGCCAAGCGATCAGGTTTGGACCATGACTAATTCTCCAGAAGCCGCACCGGATCAGCCTGAATATGTGTCGGTATTAATCGAAAAGGGTGAAATCACCGGTGTTAACGGTGAGCGTTACAGTCCTTATCAGTGTCTAGTTAAGTTAAACGAGATTGCAGCGCCGCACGGTGTTGGTCGTGTGGATATCGTTGAAAACCGTCTCGTCGGCATGAAATCTCGTGGCTGTTATGAAACACCGGGAGGCACTGTGATGATGGCTGCGTTACAAGCGATTGATGAGCTGATCTTAGACAAATCTTGTCGCAAATGGAAAACCGCGCTTAGCGAAGAGTTTGCACACTTAGTTTATGATGGTCGCTGGTTTACCCCACTGAAAGATTCAATTCTAGCTGCTGCAGAGTCATTCGCACAGCAAGCAACTGGCGAGGTGGTACTTAAGCTTTATAAAGGCCACGTACATGCAGTGCAAAAGCAATCAATCAATAGCTTATACAGCGAAGATTTTGCCACATTTGGTGAAGATGACGTATATGACCAATCTCATGCGGAGGGATTCATTCGTCTATTCTCACTATCTAGCCGGATAGCGGCGTTAAACAAGCAAAAGCAGTCTTAAGGTAGGAGAGTGAGATGGCATTATGGGGCGGCCGTTTTTCATCAGGTCCTGATGAGGCATTTAAGCAATTTAATGATTCTCTGCCATTTGATTATCAATTGGCAGAGCAAGATATTGTTGGCTCTATCGCTTGGGCGGGGGCGCTAAAGCAAGTAGAAGTATTAACTGAAAGCGAACATCAGCAGATCATCGCTGCGCTGAAACAGCTTTTGGATGAAGTGATTGCTGATCCGCGTAGTGTAGCAACTGCGGGACATGAGGATATTCATTCTTATGTTGAAGCTAAACTTATCGACAAAGTGGGTGATTTAGGTAAAAAGCTGCACACAGGTCGAAGCCGTAACGACCAAGTAGCCACTGATTTTAGACTGTGGAGTCGTAAAACGGCGCAGCAACTGCTTGTGGCACTGAGTTCACTAAAGCAAGCTCTAGTAACACTCGCAGAGCAGGAGCTTGGTACTATTTTACCAGGCTACACCCATTTACAGCGTGCTCAGCCAGTACTCTTTAGTCATTGGTGTATGGCTTACGTTGAGATGATTGAGCGTGATGAGTCGCGCTTAAATGATGCGCTTGAAAGGTTAAATGTATGTCCACTTGGCTCAGGTGCGCTAGCGGGGACTGCTTATCCTATCGACCGTGAAGTGTTGGCCGTTAACCTTGGCTTTAGAGAAGCCTCTCGTAATAGTTTAGATGCGGTCTCTGATCGTGACTTTGTGGTTGAGCTACTCAGTTGTGCGTCTATTTCTATGATACATTTATCTCGTTTTGCTGAAGATTTGATCTTTTACAATTCTGGTGAGTCTGGCTTTATTGATCTGGCCGACAGCGTGACGTCTGGCTCATCCTTGATGCCACAGAAAAAGAACCCTGACGCCTTAGAGTTGATCCGTGGCAAAACAGGTCGAGTTTTTGGTGCTTTTAGCGGCATGATGATGACGCTTAAAGCTTTGCCTTTGGCCTACAACAAAGACATGCAGGAAGACAAAGAAGGCCTATTTGATGCCATGCCAACTTGGCTTGCGTGTATTCATATGGCTGAAGCATGCGTTAAAGGCATTAAGGTTAATGGTGATAAGACGTTAGCGGCGGCAAAAGGTGGTCACGCCAATGCAACTGAGCTTGCCGATTATCTCGTTGCTAAGGGGATACCGTTTAGGGAAGGCCATCACATTGTCGGTGAATTAGTGCAGTTAGCAATTAGTAAGGGGCAAAACCTCGAGGATCTGAGCTTAGAAGAATTCCAGCAAGTCAGCGCAGTAATTGCAGAGGATGTCTATCCGGTACTCGAAATTGACGCTTGTATTGCCGCTCGTAAAGCATTAGGCGGCACCTCATTGCCACAAGTAACCAGTGCCATTAAAACGGCAAAAAAAAAGCAAAAAATCCTAGTACGTGATGCCAATTTAGATGATGTTGAAGCCATTGCTGGACTGATCCAATACTGGGCTAAAGTAGGTGAGAACCTACCGCGAGCGAAAAGTGATATGATCCATAGTATCAATGAGTTTGCGGTGACAGAGGTCGGTGGCAAAGTGACAGGATGTGCATCTTTGTATATTTACGACACTGGGCTTGCTGAAATTCGCTCTTTGGGTGTAAATCCCGAAAGCGAAATAAAGGGGCAAGGGCAACTTTTAGTCGAGCATTTACTGGTGAAAGCCAAAAAATTGGCACTCAATCGTATTATTGTGCTAACTAGAGTGCCTGGCTTCTTTATGAAACAAGGTTTTAACAACTGTACCAAAGATAGCTTGCCTGAAAAAGTGATGAAAGACTGTGAGCTGTGCTTGCGTAAAGATAACTGTGATGAAATTGCGATGGATTTCATTATAAAACAAACATCTAGCTTAAGTATTCCATGTAAATTTGTGGCTTAACACTAAGCTTTTATAGAATCAGAAAGAGCGCTAGTAAGCGCTCTTTCTGTATGTAAATCAACCGATTGAATTTGTCTCAATGAATATTGGCATACCCTGTGCTTAATTAATCCCGATAATTTTTAGATGACTCACTTTTAGAGTTAAGACTAATTTGTAAATATTGAGGGAAATTTCATGATAAGAACAATCCTAGCGAGAAAAAATCAAGCTAAAACAACTGGTCAAGTAAAGTCGCTTTCTGATAAGGTAATTCAATCTGGAAGTAAACTTGAGATGGTATCTGGCGCACGTGGAAGTGTGATTACTCCACCTGGGTCTAAAGATCCGCACTAATGATTAATGTTAATTTATGATTTTTTTGGTATGAGTATAGGAGCCCTTGTAATATGGGGCTTCTTGATGGCTTCATTACTACATTTATTTTTTTATATACTAAAAGTCCAGAAAAATTTACAGCTACTCGTCGCTTCTACCCTGTTATTTACCTCCTACTTTGTAAGTGATTTTATCATTGTTTCTGATAGCTACAATACGGCTATTCACGGAATATTTGCTTTGTTTGATCTCTTTACTTTGTTAGCTCTTTTTCTTGTCACTTATACTTTTTTTAAAGATGAAAAGCTTGAGGTCGGCGTTTTATATACTATGATAGGTTTGACTGTTAATACTGTTATGTTCTTCTTTATGTATATTGATACATATATTTATGAAAATGTAACGCGCTGGTTATTATGGTATTTGTACTCATATATAGTGATTTCTGTGGACTTTATTATGGTTACTTCTCTATTAGTCAATAAAGATTGGTTAGGTATTAAATGGGCTATAAGTAAGGTGAGAGCTAGGGTAGCTTGAAGTTGTGGTAGATTTTCACTATTTGTTTTACTTGTTTCTTAGTAGTTTACACTCATGGATTCTACTTTTTGTGGCACTCTTTAACTTTGTTCGAGCGACTAAAAACCCTAAATTTAAGCAGCTCAGTGGCATTTCATTTCTCCTCGCTGGTTCATATTTTCTCACAATACCTACATTTTATTTTTGTGAGTCAAAAGGCTGGTTAACTGGTACAGCGGGGTTCTATGATCTTTCAATTTACTTTATATTTTTATTCTTAGATATTTCTACAATACTTTTGTTAGTAAAGCTATTTAAGTTTCCAGAGTATCGACTGACAAAAGTAGTGAAGTTCTATACGATAGGTTTTTTAACTGTAAACTCACTTCTTTTTGCTTTAATTATACATGAGGATATTATTACTAATCACCGAGTGGATAAAGAGTATCGTGATTGGGTTTACTGGTTATACACTATCGGAATGTATATAACCGATTGGCTTTTAATTGTCGTTTTGCTTATTCCTAAGGACTTTCTTGGATTATACGCCATAATAAAAGAGCGGCGATGGGCGCTCGTTAAAACTGATATTCCACGCTCAACGTAAGTGCTGCGTGGCTTTCGTCTTCTTCCTGAGACTTATCTTGCCATGCTTTTACGCCAATTTTAGCAAGCGCGCCAAACACACCTTGTTGGTAACCGAGCTCAAGCTGGTTTCGTTCAACGTCTAGAGTGTCAAATTCAACTCGTTTTAGTTTGGCATAAGCACCAATGCCATCTGTGCTGAAGTAATCTAACGCGAAAGTGAGGTTTTTAGCGTCCAATCCCGAGCTTGCTCCAAGCCAGAGGTCGCGCTCACTGTAATTTGCTGAATCTACGGTATTATCTCTTGGGCAAAGCGCGAGCTTTAGCTCGTCTTTACAATCAATGCTTGTATCTGAGTATTCAATAAAGCTTTTAAGACGATAGTCTTTACCACCCCAATAACTTTCAATACCTAGGGTGTACATTGGATTGCTTGGTAATGCACCACTGTCGTTATTGCCTGCAAACTCGCCGTATAAAGCGAGTGGTTGACTAGCTATCCGAGTGGAGTATTTGAAGTCAACGCTGGTGAGGCGCTGCGTTTGCTTTTCGCTTTCAAGGTTTTGTTGTTGATAAACAAAGTCGCTAGATGTTGTACTGAAGCCAAGTTCTAGCCCTTGAATTGGAAAAGCGGCCGCTCTAAACCCCCAAAAATCGCCATCCTTTTTACTGGCTATATTCGGGCGTTGTTTTGCCATAATAGCCGTCACTTGCCAAGGGCCAACGAAAGAGAAAAAACTTGGTCCAATGTAGTTATTATTGGCACGACTTAAACGAACCGCCTTCATTGGCGCTGCGTTGTTTGAAAGCATTAGCGCATTTTCGTTGCTCGGTCCCCACCAGTAACTGAGCCGCTCAGCGCTGAGAGACCAATTACCAAACAGCACTGCAAGGTGGCTGCCGTGGTGATTAACGTATTTTCCATCTTGGCCTTCATCTGCGTAGTTAACCGCAACTTTAGCGCTAACAGCACCGCCAGTAATAACGCCATAAGTACGTAAGCCAGAACGTTCATTTTGACGTTCACCAAAGCCTGTTGAGCGCTCTTCAGCACCGTTAAAATGTGCTTTTACACTACTGTATCTTTCTCTTTTTGCTTGTTTTAGTGCATGGCGTAAATGTGCCAATGCAAAGCTTGCGGTTTCAGAGAGATTTCTGTCATCAATAGCGGCAAGGTCATTAACAATGCCGCTCCACAGCAGAGGATATTGATTAACTGGACGATTTATCACGCCTTCTGCAACTAGTAAATCTATGCTGTGTTTAAGCTCACTTTGCGACACCTCTATCCAAGGTGAAGCGTGCGCATAAGTACCAACCAATACGGCTAGGGATAATAGGCACTTTTTCATCCGTGTAGTTTTTCCTCTAAAGCTTTGGCAACCAGCGGGTGAACAAATTCACTGACATTGCCTTTATGAAGCGCAACTTCTTTTACTAAAGTTGACGAGATAAATGAATTCTTTTCAGATGGCGTTAAAAATACGCTTTCCAAATCAGGATGTAAACGACGATTCATATTGGCCAGCTGGAACTCATAGTCAAAATCAGACACCGCGCGAATGCCGCGGATCAGCACGTTGGCTTTTTGCTCTTTCGCTAAATCAACGAGTAATCCTGAAAACCCAATCACCTTTACATTTTTATGTGACTTTAAAATTTCTTCAGCCAAAGCAACACGTTGCTCTAGTGAGAAACAAGGTTGTTTATTTGGGTTATGGGCAATTGCCAAGATCACGGTATCAAACATTTTTGCTGCACGTTTGATTAAGTCTTCATGTCCATTAGTGAGGGGATCAAATGTGCCAGGGTAGAGGGCGATGACTTTCATAAGCGTAACTATGTTGAATTTTTTTGTATGGTAACAAGGTTTTTTTGAAAAAACACTGGTCAGCTTTGTCGGATCTAAGCTTATCTAGAGGTAAAATTAGTGCTATTTTTTCACATGGAGCGCGAAATAGCCTAGTAACACTAGTAATAACGCGACCACGTTATCAACAAAGATAGAGAATCGTAATGAATACCAAGGAAAAAATAATACGTACCAGCATCGCGTTATTTAATTTGCATGGAGAGCGCGCGATTACGACAAACCATATAGCGTCCAGTTTGGGGATTAGCCCTGGCAATTTGTACTATCATTTTAAAAATAAAGAAGACATCATTCGGCAAATATTCGCCCTTTATAGTGAGCATTTGAATACGCATTTTAAGCCTCTGGAGCAGCACAACGAACCGCTTGAGCAGCTAACTCAATATTTAGACTCCTTGTTCGACCTGATGTGGCGTTATCACTTTTTCTACGACAACCTGACAGACATCTTAGCTCGTGATGATGAATTGAAAAAAAACTACATTGCTTTTCAGTCGCGCTTACTCGAGCAAGTAAAGGCTGTAGTAATTGGCCTAAGAGATACGGGCGTGATCACCATAGATGATGACGATGCTAAAGAGCTCGCGCATATGTTGAAAATGACCGTTAGCTTCTGGACTCCCTATGTTAAAGCCAGAAGAATGACAGGCGTTCTCGAGCAACAAGATATATACAACGGTATTGTTAAAGTACTGATGATTTTTAAACCTTACGCGACGCCAATGAGCGCACCGAAAGTGGCACAACTTCAGCAGCATTATCAAGCACTAGCTGAGGCGAGCTTACCGAGTATCGCTTAGCTTTAAAATAATTAAGCGGGCCTTTTGTCTTGGTGAGCACGGGCAAAAGGCTTTGTAGAGCACAAAGGGAAAAGGTTTGTTTATTTCCTAATCGGCTTTGAGTTTGATATACTCGCGCGCCCGAACTGTCCTCGGTCAGTGTGCGCCACGATAAAGTCCGCTTAGGTCAAATCAGTGCGTCATCGCAACCGATAATCGATCTGTAGTAGAGTGACTTTTATGCTTAAATTTATCGTCAAATTACATCCCGAAATTGCTATTAAGAGCAAATCCGTCCGTAAGCGTTTTACCAAAGTATTAGAGAAAAACATCAAAATGCTGTTGGTTCGCGTTGACGAAAACGTAAAAGTTAAAAATAACTGGGACAATATCTCAGTGACGAGCGAGCTAAGTGACGAGAAAACCCGCCTTGGTCTAATCGACCACCTTAAACGCACGCCAGGTATTGTGCAGTTTATTGAGGTGCAAGAGACACAGTTCGATACGCTTGATGATATCTACCAACAAACGATTGCTTTGGTTGAGCCATTGATCAAGGGCAAAACGTTTTGTGTACGCGTAAAGCGCCAAGGTAAGCATGAGTTTACTTCAAGCGACGTGGAGCGTTATGTTGGTGGTGGTTTAAACCAAAATGTAGAGGGTGCCAGCGTAAGACTGAAAAAACCTGATGTGACGGTTAAAATCGAAGTCAAAGACAATAAAGCCTACATCGTTCGTCACCAGCACTTTGGTCTAGGTGGCTTCCCACTACCAACGCAAGAAGACGTGTTGTCTTTGGTTTCTGGCGGATTCGACTCCGGTGTTGCGACTTATCAAATGATGCGAAAAGGCGCGCGTACGCACTTTTTGTTCTTTAACTTAGGTGGCGCAGCCCACGAAATTGGCGTTAAGCAAGTCAGCCACTACTTGTGGAAACAATTTAGCTCTACCCACAAAGTTAAATTTATTACGATTGACTTTGAGCCAGTTGTCGCTGAAATTCTTGAGAATATCGAAAGCGGACAAATGGGCGTGGTACTAAAGCGCATGATGATGCGTGCAGGTGCTGTAGTCGCAGAGCGTTTGGGGATCCCAGCACTGGTAACTGGTGAAAGTATTGGTCAGGTATCGAGCCAAACCCTGGCTAACCTTAACGTGATTGACCGTGTTACAGAGATGCTGATATTACGACCGCTTATTCAACACGATAAAGAAGAGATCATTCGTATTGCCAGAGCGATTGGCACCAATGAAATGGCAGAAGCAATGCCTGAATATTGTGGTGTGATCTCTCAAAAACCAACGGTAAAAGCACAGCTTCACAAGATATTAGCTGAAGAAGAAAAGTTTGACTTTGATGTATTGAATACAGTTGTAGCGAACGCGACGGTAAAAGATATTCGTGACATTGAATCTGAAGCAAAAGAAGAAGTGAAAGAAGCGGAATCGGTAAGTGAATTACCAGACAACGCGGTGGTATTAGATATTCGTTCTCCAGAAGAGGAAGATGCCAACCCTCTAGAGCTAGATGGTGCACAAGTGATCCACTTACCTTTCTTTAGATTAGCCACTAAGTTTGGCGACTTACCACAGGACAAAGAATACTACTTGTACTGCTCGAAAGGCGTAATGAGCCAGTTACAAGCACTTATTCTGCATGAAAATGGCTATGCTAACGTCAAGGTGTACCGTCCTTAGAATAAAGCATGCTAACAAGCGTTGGGTGAGACTTTAGGGTTTACCCAACGTACGCTTTTGTGGGTAGGTAGAGGTCGTTTGTTATTGCTCACGCGCCCCAATTTATTTGTTTGCTAGTATTTTGTAGTTACCCTCCATGCGCTCTTCGTTCATTCTTTTAAAACGACGCTCCGACATCATACTTAATCTCTAATTCGCTGTGTAAATAGTTCTGTGGGAGATGTATGGACTCCTCCCCCTTAACGGGAGAGTACGGTATAAAGATATTGCAAAACACTTTTACCAAATAAGGAGTCCATACATGACACAGTCTAATTTAATTGCTATCGACTTGGCAAAAAACATTTTCCAAGTAGCGCAGCTGAAAGGCAATAAACTCAAGTTTAATAAGCCAATGAAACGCGAACCTATGCTTGAGTTGCTAGCAAAAGCCGAGGGTTCAAAGGTTGTGATGGAAGCTTGTGGTAGCGCCCAGCACATAGCTCGAAAAGCACTGTCGCTGGGGCATGATGTCATGTTGCTTCCCCCTAAATTTGTTAAAGCGTTTAGGCAAGGCCAAAAAACTGATGCAAACGATGTCCTCGCTATTGCCAGTGCAAGCCAAGCATATAACGTGAAGCCCTGTAAAATCATGACAGTTGAAGAGCAAACGTTGCAGTCATTGAGCCAAGCGAGAGCCTTAATAGATAAACAAAAGACTCAGCTTTCAAATCAAATACGTGGCTTGCTATTAGAGTTTGGTATTGTCATTAATCAAGGCGATGCTGCGTTAACACAAGTCGTTCCAGATATTTTAGAAGATGCTGAAAATGCGCTACCTATCGCATTAAAACAAGCACTCGCGGTGAGTTATGACCTATATAAAACACAATGCGACGCTAAAGCACAGCTACATAAACAAGTTGAAGCGATAACCAAGCAAAATGACAGTTGCCAGCGTTTAATGGTATTAGAAGGCGTTGGCCCAATTACCGCGATAGAGCTGTTATCCTTTTTAGGCAATACTTCACAATTTAGTGATGCCAGAGGAGCGGCGGCATGTGCAGGTGTTACACCGACCCAGCACTCATCAGGC